>CAZMYN010000009.1:0-5659 GCA_964570495.1 uncultured Acidimicrobiales bacterium
CGACCGGTGCGATGCTCGCTGTCTCGGCCATCGTCGCTGCTGAACTCGCCGAAGTAAGTCCAACACTCGCTTTTGTCGCAGGGATAGGCACCGGAATGCTCCTCGGCCTGGTCAACGGCGGGATCATGGCCTACACCGGAGTCAACTCGTTTATCGGCACCCTGTCGACGGCCTTTGTCTACCGAGGTATTGCGTTCTTGGCGACGGGTGGGGCAATCGTGCAGTTCACCAGCGACCCGTTCCGGGCGCTCGCCCAAAACGAATTTCTGGGCCTGAGATGGCGGGTGTGGCTCATGATTGCCGTAGCGATTCTGCTCGGGCTGGGTTTGGCTCGTACAACCCTTGGCCGCGCCTTTTATGCCGTTGGCGGAAATGTCGAGGCAGCGAGGTTGGTCGGTGTTCGGGTAACCGGAGTCCAGACCGCCGCCTATGTGATATCTGGATTCTGTGCGGGCCTTGCTGGCGTGCTCACCGCAAGCAAGATCGGTTCAGCGTCGACCGAGAACGGCCTAGGGCTCGAGTTGAGTGCGATCACCGCAGCCATCGTTGGCGGCACGTCGATCTTTGGCGGTGAGGGTGCCGTGTGGCGCGCCGTCGTTGGTGTCTTGTTCGTGTTGAGTATCGGAAACGCCTTCATTCTCTTGGGTATAGATTCTGAATTCGAGACGCTGGCCGAGGGATTGTTGATCCTCGCGGCGGTGTCACTCGACCAACTAGTTCGGAGGAAGAAGTGAACAACGCTCAGACCTATCTCGCTCGTTGGCAGGCATTGCGTCAGCGTGCCGCGGCCGCCGATGCCACTGGCGTCATCGTCGGTGGCGGCACTGACTTGGCATACCTCACTGGTCACGACGGCATGTCGTACGAACGACTGACCGCAGCTGTCAGCACCACTGGCTCCAACGCCGGACCCGCATTGCTGGTCACCCCCAAACTTGAAGCCGAACGCATCACCCAAGTCCCCGAGGTGTTCTCACTCGGGCCGTGGGAAGATGCCGACGACCCAATCGCTTTAGCAGCCTCGGGCTTGCCTTCCGCCGGGCGAATCCTCGTGTCAGACAGCCTCGCATCGAGTCATTTACTGGCACTTCAACGGGCCTTGCCTGAAGCTGAATTTCTGGCATTGAACGAGACACTCGGCGGGATGCGGGCGGTAAAGACCGCCGATGAGCGCCAAGCACTCCGAACCGTGGGAAGCCTTGCCGACAAGGTCCAAACACAGATCCAAACCGGCGAGGTTCCCCTCATTGGCCGAACCGAACGCGAGGTAGAAGCCGATGTGCGCGAGCGTCTGCTCGCTGCCGGGCACGACAAGGTCGTGTTCATCATCGTTGCGTCAGGCCCGAACTCGGCAAGCCCGCACCACCATCCCGGTGACCGGGTCATCGAGCCCAACGAAATGGTCCTCTTCGATTTTGGTGGTCTCTTCGAAGGGTTCAACAGCGACACGACACGGTGCGTTTTCACCGGCCCCATCCCTGACGAGGTAGCTGCGGCCTGGGAGAGCCTGGTCAACGCCCAAGAGTTGGCCTTTCAGGCAGCACAACCGGGCAACCGTCTCCAACAGGTCGACCTCGCTGCTCGCGACAGCCTGGCCGCCGACGGCTATGGCCCGGAGTTCATCCACCGAACCGGGCACGGGATCGGCACCGAAGTGCACGAGCATCCCTATGTGACCGCAGCGAACGAATCGCCCATCCAGGTAGGCAACGCGTTCAGCATCGAGCCGGGCATTTACCGAGTTGGGGAGTGGGGCATGCGGCTCGAAGACATCGTCGTCATCGAAGACGACGGGCCCGTGCGTTGCAACAACTCCAATCGCAACCTGGTGTCGGTCGCCTGATCATGACCGATCAGCTCTTCGATGCTGATGAGCTGGTCGAGCCCGCCATCGTCCAAGTTGAAGAGTGGCCCTGACGGCGCGGTGTGGTGGCAGGTCACTGGCCAAGGCATCACTGGTTGGGCGAACAACAGCTTTCTCGCGGGGACCTAACTCGCGTCTCGCATCGTCAGGATCGACAGTGCAGCAGCTGTTGGCAGAGCAGCGATGATGGCGAGCGACGCTCCGAGCGAGAGGTGTTCGCTCAAGATGGTGAGGAGCGTTCCGCCAATGCCGCCTCCCATAAAGAAGATCACCATGAATACCGCCAAGGCAGCGCCTTGCTCCTCGGGGGGCGTCGACGTCGTGAGCAGTCCAAGCAGTGCTGCCTGACCAATTCCGAAAGCAACGGCCAGCAGCGCGAACGAGATGGCAAGGCCGATCGGAAACGACAGAAGAAACGCCGAACCGAACATGGCAGTCGCCGAAATCGACAGTCCGAGTGCCGCTTCGTGCTTGAGCGAGAGGAAGGCACGAAGTCGGGTGGCGAGCGGACCGACGAAGACTCCAGTCAACGCGGCGGGGAACAGCAGCGCGCCGATGGCTATCGGGCTGAATCCGTGCATCTCGGTGAGAACCGCTGGGAACACGATGAGCAACGAAAAGAAGACCGCGGGGATGGCGGATCCCGAAACGGCCACCCTCCAGGTCATGGACCGACGCAGAACGCTTCGCGGAAGAAACGGTTGCTCACGTGTTCGAGCCCCCAGGATGCTCGTCGCAATCCCGATGCCAACAAGTCCGAAACCGGAGATTCCAACCAGGAGATTCGATGCCAGCTGCAAGATCAGGTTGAGCCCGACAGCGATCAGGGCAACCCCGACACCGCCCAAGATGTCGATTCCGCCAAGACTGCCCGAACCTCGATAGGCAAGGCGCCGCACCGGACGGAGTAAAAACAGGCCCAGCGCGGGCAGTGCGAGCACGGGCCGCCAACCAAATACCTCGGCGATCAGCGCGCCGATCAATAGCCCCGACGCGGAGGCCGCAACAATCCCCGACATTCGGGTGAGCGCCTGGGGCCGGTCGGCTTCGGTGGTATTTGAGGCAATGATGACCGGGGCAAGAACCGGCATCGAGCCCGCTCCCAAACCCAGGAGCGCCCGAGCGGCAATCACGGTGCCACTCGTTGGCGCTACGGCCGAGAGCAACGCTCCCACCGACAAGACGACAAGGCCGATCGTGATGGGGGTGCGTGGGCCGATGTGGTCGGCGACGCGCCCATAGATCGGTGCGCTGGCGGCGAGCGCAACGACGAATGCGGTGATCACCCACGCGCCGGTTGCGAGCGAGAGGTCGAAGTCGTCGCGGATACTCGGAACGACCACCGCAGCAGCCGACGACGCGAGAGCCACGAGGCCGTACGCCGTGCCGACCACGTTCCCAATGCGTTCGGGGGAGGGCGCGACAGCAACCGGCGAAGCGTTGGTTCCAGCGGTCGTGGTCAGGGGATTCACTGCGCCGAAAACCCTTCCACTCGATCTTCTATTCGGTTTTGACTGAATTGGTACGCGAGCAAATTCGGAACAACTAGGACACCGGGAATACCGAACTGGGTCCGGGGCTTCCCATTGCGTCAACCGCTCAGGTCGAGCGGCAGACCAGACTCGAAAGCGAGAAACTCCCCATGGCCGACTTCCCCGTTCACACGATCGAGAGCGCTCCCGAAGGTTCCAAACCATTGCTCGAAGGCGCCCAGGCGAAATTCGGTTTCGTCCCGAACCTCGTTGGTGTCATGGCCGAGAGCCCTGTGGCGCTCAAGGCGTACATGACGCTCGCTGGCCTTGTCGGCGAAACTTCCTTTACCCCGACCGAACAGCAAGTGATCTTGATGGCGACCAGTTTCGAGAATGCCTGCACCTACTGCATGGCAGCTCACTCCACGGTGTCGAAAATGACGGGCGTGCCAGACGACGTCATCGAGTCCCTTCGCACCGGAACCGCAATCGCTGATCCCAAGCTCAACGCTCTTGCCAGCTTTGTCCGGTCGCTCTCGCAGAACAACGGCGCCGCCGATGCCACCGAGGTCGATGCATTCCTCGCTGCTGGCTACACCCAGGAACAGGCTCTCGAAGCGTTGGTCGCCATTGCCCAAAAGACCATGTCCAACTACATGAACCACTTCGCCCAGACGCCAAAGGACGATGCCTTTGCAGCCCAGGCGTGGTCTAAGCCCGCAATGGCCGGCTAACCAATCGCGGCAAGTTTGTTTGCGACGTCTTCGGTCACGGGAGCACCACCGTGGCCGAAGGCGGCAACGCGTGGCATGAGTGCTGCCATCTTGGCGACCGACGCGTTTGCTGAATCCATGTCCGGGGTGAAGTCCGGGTTCGCGCCAAGCAGCCCGCCAGAGTTATCGCCGTTGATTGCATCGCCCGCAACCAAAAGGCCCGTATCGGTGTCGAAGACCGAGATGCTGCCGACGGTGTGGCCGGGGGTTCCAATGACGCCCATGCCGAATACTTCGTCGCCGTCGTTTACCGCGGAAAGGTTGAGCGAGGTGCGGATGGTTTCGGCGTCGCCAGCACCCGCGTAAACGGTCGCGTTCGTCATTGCGCCTTCGAGTTCACCCAAACCGCCGACGTGATCGCCGTGGTTGTGGGTGAGGATGATGTGGCGGACGTCGGCTGGCATCAAACCCATCATCCCGAGCGCATCGTTGATTGCCTCGCCGCTTCCGGGGACGCCGGTGTCGACAATCGCTGCTTCGCTCCCGCGTACGAGCACGTATGCGGACACAAACCCGCCGTTGCCGAGCTCGACGTGTTGGAGCTGAAGTTCATCTGCCGCAGCGCCAGAGCTAGTCGCCTCGGCTTGTTCACTCGCAGCTTCGGTTGTAGTCGTCTCTGCGGAGTCGGCCTCGCCACTAGTCGATGCGTCGGCGGCATCGGAGGTGTCCTGGCTGGTTGTTGTCGCAGGCGCTGCTACGTCAGTGCTCGAACCGCATGCCGCGAGAATCGCCATGCTGGCAGTACCCAAGCCGCCGTTGACCAGAAGGCTTCGACGCGTCCAACGGGTCTGGCGGGGGATCGTCAGAAGCGGCACCCGCGTGATCCTCGATGTCAAAGGGAGAGAACTGTTGCGCTGATGGTCGTTACACATAGGACCGAAGCTACGCAGGCAGGTACGCCTTATCCAGTCATCGCTACCAAGTTTTGCTGCTGTTTAGTTCTGCGGCTGTTATGCGGTGAAGATGTTGTTGCCGTCGTTGGTCATGTCGACCGTGTCATCGCAGAACCAGTGTCCGCCGTCGGCGAGATACCGGAACTCGACAGCTTCGCCCTCGGTCAGTTCGACCGACACGCTGCGCGTGCCGTTGCTGCGCTTCTTTAACGGGTGAGCAAGTGGATCCCATCCGTTGAAGTCACCGGTGACCGATGTGGCTTCGGGTGCGGTTTCGAGCGGCAGCGTGAAGGTGATCTTCACCGCGCCCTTTTTCTTGGCTGATTGTCGCTTGATCACGAAACTTCCCCGCTACTTCTTGTCAACTCTCGCTCTGGTCGGCGAGCTTTTCTCAATCTAACAGGTTGGCTGGTAGG
Source organism: uncultured Acidimicrobiales bacterium (assembly GCA_964570495.1). Classification (GTDB taxonomy): domain Bacteria; phylum Actinomycetota; class Acidimicrobiia; order Acidimicrobiales; family SHLQ01; genus SHLQ01. The sequence goes on from CAZMYN010000009.1 coordinate 5,419, forward strand.
CGGGCGTCGGGTCCGAGCTGGATGTCGAGCTGCTGGGTCGTTGCGTGGCTCGGGGCTACGATCTCGTGCGATGGCAGGTCGCGGTGACGATATTTCAGAGGTGATGGAACGCGTTCGTGTTGTAGCGATCGCTGGCCTGGTAGCCGAGTCGCTCGGATGGTCGATAACGCCTCGCCTTTGTGAGTTCGCCCGGAACGGCCTCAGCACCTTTCGCCTCGACGATTCTGTCGGCCGTCTCGAT
>CAZMYN010000009.1:5759-15644 GCA_964570495.1 uncultured Acidimicrobiales bacterium
CGATTCTGTCGGCCGTCTCGATGCTGTTGCCGAGGTCGAGGCCCGCAGTGACGTTGCGCTCGTGCGAATTGGGGAGAATCCGTCGACTCCCGAGCGCATCGATCGGGCGTTCGGCGACCTGCTTGACGAGTTTGGTGACGCCACGCCGGTCGTGGTCGTAACAGACGGGTTGATCGCTGTTCGTTCGGATCGGGTTGCGCCGCGCGGCATGGTCACCCACGCCTCCTATGGGGATCTTGCGCCGACGATTTCGGACCTGTGCGGAGCAAGCCCGGACCCGTCGTTGGGCGGACGAACCCTGCTCGATCGGGCCGTGCTGTTCGACGAGTGGTTCCTCGATCTGCTCGGTGGCCTCGCGCAGCACTCCTACGGCGAACGACTCGACATGTTGTCGCATTCGCTACAGACCGCAGCCAACGCTCGTGCCGCCGGGGCGGAACCTCCGCTGGTGCTCGCGGCCCTCATCCACGACGTCGGGCACCTGCTTGGCGAGCCGACCGAGTGGGGAATCCCCGACCACGCCACCCTCGGGGCCAGCGTCGTGCAACGCTGGTTCGGGCCTGGCGTCACCGAACCGGTCAGGCTGCACGTCGACGCCAAGCGATACATGACCGCCACCGACCCGGGTTATGCAGATCAACTCAGCCCCGCGTCGGTCGCAACGCTCGCACAGCAAGGTGGACCGTTTAGCGAAGAGGAAGCCGCCCGCTTCAGAGACCATCCGCGTGCCAACGAAGCATTGCTTCTCCGTCGGGCCGACGATGCGGGAAAATCCCCCGATGAGACTCCCGCCGAGCTCGAGGCGTACCGAGCACTCATAAACTCGGCGTTCGAGGCTGCGGCAATCTCCCCAGAGTGGGCGAGAGATGCCTGTCGATGTGCTGAGTGTCGTGATTCGCACAACGACCAACACCTCATCGACGCGACGGATCTTGTTGGCTGGACGACCACCGCGGCGACACAGACCCCCAGTGGGTGGGTCGTAGATCTGCGCCACGAAACCGGCGACACGCATCGCTGCGAGATAGCTGCGTCGGTTGGGCCAACGACCCCGTCTCGGTCGATGTGGCGCGCCGATCATGTCGAACAGGTTCGCCCCGGAGCGGCCAACGCCACAGAATTTGCGACACGACTGGCCACCTACGGAATCGCTCTGATCGAGAACCGTGGCTCTGAGGCGCGCACGGTCCTCGACTTCGCACGCGAGATCGGGTTCGTGCGCTCGACCAACTACGGCGATCTGTTCGAGGTCATTGCCGAGGACACCCCGAGCAACCTGGCCTTCACGAGCGCCGGGCTGGCACTACATACCGACAACCCATACCGCGACCCGGTACCGACAGCTCAACTGCTGCACTGTTTGCATTCGGCTGATCGCGGGGGCGGCTCGCTGTTCGTCGACGGCTTTGCCGTGGCAACCCAGTTCCGAGATTCCCACCCCGAAGAATTCGAGCTGCTCACCACGACGCCGGTCAGATTCGAGTTTCGAGACGCCACGGCCTTACTTCGTGCAGAGGTTCCACTCATTCTCCTCGACGCCCGCGGCCAGGTCGACCGCGTCAGCATCAACAACCGGAGCATGCAGGCCGTCGACGCCGGTCAACGAACCGCAGACTTCTATCGCGCCTACATCGCGTTCTGTGAACTGCTCGCCGACTCCGACAACACGATCACCCTCACGCTCAAACCCGGTGACCTCATTGGATTCGACAACCGTCGCGTGCTCCATGGACGTTCCGAGTACGCCGGCGGCGGCGCTCGGCATTTGCAGGGCTGCTACATCGACATGGACGCCATCAACTCAACTGCGGCACGCGCCACCAGGTGATCTGGGACAATTGAAACAATCGAATTCCAGCTATTTCTCACCCGATGACGTCGGAGGATCTCACAGTCAATTCGTATTGGGGGAACACAACCGGCCACTCGCGGGTTGTTCATCGCAATGGAGGAGATCACGATCGAAGATCGTCCCGAAATCAGCCCCGCCGGTAGCGATCCCCGCCTTGGCTTTGGGGCGGTCGTGCTGGTGCTTTTGACGCTTTGGGCGTTCTGGCCAGCGGGCACGCCCGAGTCGACCGCCGCGGGTGAACGAGTGTCTGCGCGCTCCGCGTACAACCCGGTGCTCGCCGGCGAGCAGCTCCCTCGAGATTTCCGCCAACTTCTTCCGCGCGACGCCATCCGCCCTGTTTATGACCCCACCTTCGTCACCGCAGCCGGTGTCGACTGGCCCGACTCAACCGATGTCATTGGCGTCGAGATCAACGGCGAGGCCAAGGCATACCCCGTCGATCATTTGAACGGGCGAGAGTTGGTGGTCGACGAACTGGGCGGCGAACCCATATTGGTCAGTTGGTGACCATTATGCGCAACGGCGATGGTCCATCGCCGCCAGGTCGGAGACGAAACCCTCATCTTTGGCGTGCACGGAGCGCTGCTCGGTAACGCCATGACCTGGTGGGACCACAGCACCGGCTCGATCTGGACCCAACCAACAGGTGAAGCAATCGCCGGTCCCCGCAAGGGCGAGACGGTCGATCTGTTGGCATCGCAGTTCACGTCGTGGAGCGCCTGGCGCGACGCCCATCCCGAAACACTTGCCCTCGATGTGCCCGCCGGTCCGTCATCGTTCGACCTGACCGACTTTCTCATCGTCGTCGACTTCTCCGACGAGGCCCGTGGCTACGCCATTCCTGACCTGCGCAACATCGGGGTCGTCAACGATGTCGTGGCTGGAGTCCCCGTCGCAATCGTCAGCGACCCAGCCGACATTTCTCGCTGGTCGGTCTACTCACGCACGGTCGACGGTGAGGTCCGAGAGTTCGACATGATCGCCGGTGAGCTTGTCGATCGCAGTACAGGAACCAGCTTCACGGCAGCTCGCGGGCTCGGCATCGAAGGCCCGCTGTCCGGCGAGATCCTCGATCAGGTCGCCGCGTTCACCGCGTTTCCCGATGACTTCCCGACCTTTTGGCCAGACGGCACGATCTGGGACCCAGACGCATGATCGAAACCTTCCCGATCTTCCTGCGAATCGACAAAGGAACATGGTCCCGGGCAACCGCACAAGCGCTGCCGCGACGGACGCTCACGGTCCTTGGCGCGTTCACGCTGGCGGCGTGGAACCGATTCGGTAGTCAGGCGTTCCTCGGCCCTCGTGCGCCGGTTCGCATGATCCTCACCGGCATCTACGGATGGTTGGCTCTATCGCTTGTGGTCTGGTTCATCGCCACCCGGATCGATCCCGAGCTGCTCCACGACAGGTCGCACTCCATTCGTCGAGCCTTGGTCGCGGTGACCGTCGCGCACTTTCCGCTCATCATTATCGGCTTCTACATCGCCACGTTCGGCGCGTTCATTCGTAGCCCGTGGCCGGGCACGATCATTGCGATCTTGACCTTCAGTTTCTGGATCCCGACGCTGCTCACTCGCGCACTTCAACACCTCGTCTCGCTCGACGTTCGGCTCGACCGAGGGCGAGCCATGCTCGCGATTGCGGTGCCGTACATCGTGTGGTTGCTGATTATCGGGCGCTACCTGTTCCAGCAGGTCGGGCACCTTCTCTAAGTCGACTCGAAGCGGCTACGGTTTGTATTAGGGACCGGCAACGTGGGGGAGTGCATCGTGGCTTTGGCGATCGATCGGGGGAGTACCGACGTCGTGTTGATCGACGACACGATCGACAACGTCGTGCAGCGAACCGTGCACAAGTTCGGCGACCGCGAAGCGCTCGTGGTCCCGCACCAGGGCATTTCCCAGACGTGGACCGAATTCGCCGACACCATCGACGCCGTAGCCAAGGGCCTGATGGGTTTGGGCATCGAGGCGGGCGACCGGGTCGGCATGTGGAGCCCGAACTATGCCGAATGGACCTACATCCAGTTCGCCACCGCCAAGATCGGAGCGATTCAGGTCAACGTCAACCCGGCGTACCGAACCAACGAGCTCGAATTCGCCCTCAACCACTCGGGCGTCAAGCTGCTGGTGACGCTCACCTCGTACCTCACGTCGGAGTACAAGGACATGGTCGAGAGCGTGAAAGATGCCGTGCCGAGCCTCGAGCGGACGATCTACTTCGACACCGGCGACTGGACCGAACTGCTCGCCGCTGGTGAGAACGTGACAGACGACGAATTACGTCAGCGCGCCGACTCGCTGTCGGCCGATGACCCGATCAACATCCAGTACACCTCGGGTACCACGGGCTTTCCAAAGGGCGCGACCCTGAGCCACAACAACATCTTGAACAACGCCAATTTCGTTGGATCGAAGTGCGCCTACGACGAGACCGACCGGGTCTGCATCCCGGTGCCCTTCTACCACTGCTTCGGAATGGTCATGGGCAACCTCGCGTGCGCCGTCTACGGCTCAACAATGGTCATTCCGTGCCCCACGTTCGATCCCGAAACCGTGCTCGACGTGCTCGAAGCGCAGCGCTGCACGTCGCTCTATGGCGTACCGACCATGTTCATTGCACAACTCGGACACGCTCGTCTCGGCACTGCCGATCTGTCCACCTTGCGGACCGGGATCATGGCTGGCTCGCCGTGCCCGATCGAGGTGATGAAACAGGTCATCGACGACATGAACATGAGTGAAGTGACCATCGCTTACGGCCAAACCGAGACAAGTCCCGTCTCCACGCAAACCAGCACCACCGACTCGGTCGAGGTTCGGGTGTCGACGGTTGGACAGGTCCTGCCTCACGTCGAGTCAAAGATCATCGACCCCGATACCGGCGAAACGGTCGAGCGCGGAGACAGCGGCGAGTACTGCACCCGCGGGCCCCACGTGATGATTGGCTACTGGGACGACGCGGAGAAGACCGCCGATGCAATCGACGCCGACGGGTGGATGCATTCGGGTGACCTCGCAACGATGGATGCCGATGGGTACGTGAACATCGTCGGGCGAATCAAGGACATGATCATCCGCGGCGGCGAGAACGTCTATCCCCGCGAGATCGAAGAGTTCCTCTATACCCATAGCGCAATCGCCGACGCCCAGGTCATTGGAGTTCCCGACGAGAAGTACGGCGAGGAACTCGCCGCGTGGGTGCAGCTCGCCGACGGCCAAACGCTCACCGACGACGAATTGAAAGCCTGGTGCAAGGGCAAGATCGCGCACTTCAAGGTGCCGCGCTATGTGTTCTTCGTCGACTCGTTCCCAATGACCGTCACCGGCAAGATTCGCAAAGTTGAAATGCGCGAGAAGTCAATCGCCGATCTCGGATTGTCTGGCGTCGCAAACACCGAGATGGCTTAGCCCGTGGCCTCCGTGCGAGCGTAGGTTGTCGTAGTGGCTCTGAAACTCGACGAGCAAGAAGAGAAATGGTTGAGCGGCGCCGACGGCCCGGTCATGGAACTAGCAATGCGCTTGATCGCGGCTGCGGCCGAGGTGTCGGGCGCGACGACGTTTGTGCCGATCGAAATGGCACACCTGAATTCGACCCACTACTCGGGCCAGATGTCGCTCGACTTTGCCGAGTTCCTCCTCGAACACGACGCGAAGTTTGCCGTTCCCGCCCATAGCAACACGAGTCTGATCTCGTGCTCGTCGCCCGACCTTCGCCCCGAAAAAAACGCGCCCAAGGCCGTCAGCGAAGCTCGGCGGCTCATGGAGATCTACGAGGAACTGGGTTGCTCCTCGATGTGGACGTGCGCGCCGTACCTACAGCCCGAGGGACGGCCGAGCCTCGGCCAGCACGTGGTTGGGTCCGAGTCGAATGCGGTCGGGTTCGTCAACTCGGCCCTCGGCGCTCGCACCAACAAGTACGGGGATCTACTCGACGTCGCTGGAGCCCTGGTCGGGCGAGTCCCGTACTCGGGTCGCCACACCGACGAGGGACGCCGGGCCACCCACATCTTTGATGTTTCTGGCCTGAACCCGGCCACTCTTGCCGATGCGAGCACCGCGCATCTGATCGGCGTCATTATTGGACGGGAGGTCGGCACGGAGGTCGGTGCAATCGTCGGGCTCCCCTCGGCAACCGAAGACGACCTCAAGGCCATCGCTGCGGCTGGTGCGGCTGCGGGCGGGGTTGAACTCTTCCACGCGGTGGGCATCACGCCCGAGGCTGCAACCCTCGACGACGCCACCCAAGGTCTTGCACCCGAACACCTCACCACCGTGACCAACGCAATGTTGCAGGATGCGGCGGCGCTGCTCACCAACGCTTCGGGGAACGAGCCACTGCGCGCCGTCTGTCTCGGCACGCCACACTTTTCGGTCACGGAATTTCAAGCGACGGTCGATGCGCTCGCCGGTCGCTGCATCGCAGACGACATCACGATGCTCATTACGACCAGCCGGGCCGTCGCAGTAGAGCTTGGTCTGCGTGGACTCGACGAAACGCTGCGCGCGGCGGGCGTCGAGATCGTCCTCGACACGTGTACCTACTTTCGCCCCCAGCCTGCGCTGCTCGACGGACTCACCATGACCAACTCGGCCAAGTGGGCCTACTACTCCCAAGGCATGCTCGACATCCCGATCGCGTTCGGGAGTCTCGAGCAATGCGTCGAGTCGGCCGTGGCCGGAAGGCGGCTCACATGACGAGTGAGGTGACGGGCTCCTGGCTCGTCGAGGGAGCGATCGATGGCGAGATCATGAAGCTTGGCGAGCCGCTCTCATTTTGGGGCGGCTTCGATGCAGTGGAGGGTCAGATCATCGATCAGGCGCATCCGCAGGCGGGCAGCATTGTCAGCGGCAAGGTCGTCGCGATCCCCGGTTCGCGAGGATCGTCGGGAACACCGGGTGTGTTGGGCGAGTCACTGCGCCGAGGGACAGGGCCCGCGGCGCTGATCGTCACCAAGGCCGACGTGAACCTCGTGACTGGATCACTCGCCGCGGCAACGCTCTATGGCACGCATTGCCCGATCTTGCTCGTCGATCAGACAACCTTCGACGGTCTCGTCGACGGTGACCCGATTTCGGTGTCTTAGCCGCCGAGCGTTAGCGGAACTTCGACCTCGTCGCCGCTTCGCAAGATCGTCAACGTCACGTCTTGGCCAGGATCCGCGCCAAAGGTGATCATCGTGTTCAGATCATCGGCGGTGACGACGCGCTGTCCGTCGAGTGCGATGATGATGTCGGGGTCGACCGGCACCAAGAAGCCATCGATGTTGATGGTCTCGGGGTTCGTCAGGCCAGCCCGTGCAGCGGGACCATCTGGCGCCACGCTGACGATGGCGACTCCCTCATCGGGGAAGCCAGCTTCTTCGCGAATGCTGGGTGGAAGGAAGGCGAGGGTTCCGAGCTCGGCTCCGAATCCCGGCCGGGTGTCCTTGAGGCTGGAAACGCCACCGAGCTGAAGGTTGGCGAGGGCCTCGCTGAGCAGGTTGGACGGGACCGCGAATCCAATTCCTGCGAACGCCCGAGCCTCGGGATTGAAGATCGAGGTGTTGATACCAATGAGCTCACCCGACGAGTTGAGCAATGCTCCACCCGAGTTGCCCGGGTTGATAGCGGCGTCGGTCTGGATGTTCGGGACCTGGATTCCGCCGATCGAATTCACGAACCGGCCAGTCGAGGACACAATGCCCGAGGTGACGGTGGCCCCGAGACCAAACGGGTTGCCGATCGCGATCGTCTTTTGACCGATTCGGACCGTGTCCGAGTCGGCCTTTGGAATCGGGAGGGCATCGGGGAACTCGGTGCCGTTGGTCGCCTCGAGCAGGGCGAGATCGAACGACGGGTTCACCCCGATTACGTTGAGGTCGACCCGGGTCGACCGCTCGTTGCCGAAGTTGGCAACGATTGTTGAGTCGCTGCGCAGGTCGCTGGTGCCCTCGTCGACGGAAGCCTCAACGACGTGAAAGTTCGTGACCAAGAATCGGTCGCCATCGACATCGATCAAAAAGCCGCTGCCACTGCTTTGCTGGCCCGGCGACTGCATGGGCGCCGTGCCCAACATTTGCTGACCGCCAACCGTCACGGTGAGCGCCGCGGTGCTCGGCCCGAAACGCTCGGCGACGGCGATGGTGTTGAGTTCATCGGGGGTCGGGCCAAAGTTGGAACCATCGGAGTCATCCGAGGTTGTTTCTTGGGCGGCATCGACACTTGCTTGATCGTCTTGGACTGCGGCGGACGAACACGCTGACAACAGCAGGATTCCCACCGCTGCAAGCATGATCAGACGCGCCCTGACTACCTGAGTTGTCTTGAGGTTCATAGAAGGTCAACCCTACGACAGCGATGCTCGTTGGGGTAATAGGGGAATATCTGGCGGCTGAGCAGCACAACTGATCGTGGTCCGCCGGTCGTGCATATGCTGCGACGGTCGATCGACAAGGGGGAAAGATGGAAATTTCGCTGGAGGGAAAGCGCGCGTTTGTGACGGCCGGTGCCGATGGCATGGGACGCACCACCGCAATCACGATGGATCAGCTCGGCGCCGAGGTGTTCACTTGCGATATCGACGACAGTGGCCTGGCAACGCTCCCCGACAGCATCACCACCTGGCAATGCGACGTGACCGACTCGGACGCGCTCGACGCGATCTTCGACGAGATACTTCCTGGCGGTCTCGACATCTTGGTGAACAACGCTGGCGTCGGCGGCCCGACGAAACTGGTCGAAGATGTCACCAACGAGGAATGGGACCACTGCATGGGGGTCGGCATCAACAGCCAGTTCTATTGCGCTCGCCGAGTAGCGCCCGTCTTCAAAGCTCAAAAGAATGGCGTGATTATCAACATGGTTTCGGGTGCTGGCATCCTCGGCTATCCGGGTCGCTCGCCGTACGCCGCAGCCAAGTGGGCGGTCACTGGCTTCACCGAGACGTTGGCGATGGAACTCGGCCCCGACAATATCCGCGTCAATGGCATCGTTCCCGGGAACGTCAACGGCGACCGTATGGAACGGGTCATTGCGGGCCACGCTGAGCTCGACGGTCTCGATCCCGAAGAGGTTCGTCGCATGTACGCCATCGGCACGTCGATGCAGTGCTACGTCGACCCCCAGGAGATCAGCGATCTGATCATGTATCTGTGCAGTGACTACGGCCGGCACATCTCGGGCCAGATCATCGGCGTCGACGGCAACACCGAGACGCTCTATCCCCGAAGCTGACGAACCAGCTCCTCTTTATTAGGTTGCCACCATGGCCTCGCTTGGAACCCCACCCGCCACGCTCGTCGACACGAGGCTTGCTCTGCATCGCCTCGCCACGTACGTGATCGCGCCCGCTCGCTACCGCAAGACCGAGAAGTTCGGTCTGCGCGCTGTCGATGGAGGCTTCGGGACCCCGCCGTTTGCGGGCAGGCAGATTGCTGTTGTTGGCAACCAGATCATCGATCGACATGACGGGCAGGACGACAAGACCGAAGCCATCACCTCGCTTGCCGGTGCCGCAGCATTTCTCGGTGAGACGATCGACGAAGTCACCGCTGCCGAGCACGATTCCCCAGCTGTGGGTTCTCAGGGCGAGGATCTACACGTCGATGAGGCCGCATCGCTGTGGCTCGGGTCATGGTACGCAATGGCCTTCGACGCGCTGCACGAACTACGCAACGACAAGGAGTCGGTGGACGGCAGCGAACCGCAACTTTGGCCCGGCCACTTCGACCCCGCGATCGAAGCGGGCGATGATGCCCACCGAGGCAGCTATGGTGCGTCGCCCGGAGACGCGTCATCGGACGAGCCGTATCTGTACCTCGGCATCTGGTGGCCCGACCGGCTCAGCCTCGACACCAAGGACCCCTTCTGGAACGCGTCGAGCTTCGTCGGCGCCCAAAAGCCTGTTTCGGAGTTCGTAGACGCAGCTGACCCTGCTGCTGAAGCGCTGAACTTTTGGCGCACCGCACGCGACCACCTCGCCGCGGCCTAGCTTTTGAAAATCTGTGGTTGCTCAGCCGCGAATACGCGGCTCACGGACCACAGATTTTC
>CAZMYN010000009.1:15744-27870 GCA_964570495.1 uncultured Acidimicrobiales bacterium
AATCTGTGGTTGCTCAGCCGCGAATACGCGGCTCACGGACCACAGATTTTCTAGGGGCGCATTTGTTGGACTTGGGCCGACAGGCCGCCGTCGAGGACCCAGAGTTGTCCAGTCGCGTAACGGGCTTCGTCTGACGCCAGCCAGTTGACGAGGTTGGCCATGTCGGTTGGGGTACCGATCGTGCGAAGCGGATGCACCGCCGCGGCCTCGGCACGAACAGCCTCCTCATCGGCGCCGCCAAAGAACTGACCGAGCATCGGCGTATCGACATATCCCGGACACACGGCGTTGACCCGGATTCCTTCGGGGCCGTGATCGCACGCCATTGCTTTGGTCAATGCGTGCACCGCTCCCTTGGTCGCGCAATATGCGGCCAGGCCGGGATCGGCAATGAACCCGTCGTAGCTGCCGAAGTTGATGATCGATGCGTTCGACCCCTGGCGCAGCAGCGGCAGTGCGTACTTCGAGGTCAGGAAGGTGCCGGTCACGTTGATGGCCATGATGTGGTTGAACTGTTCGAGCGAGGTCTCCTCGATCGTTGCCTCGACCTCGATTCCCGCGGCATTGACCAACACGTCGAGCCGGCCGTGTTCGGTGCGGACTCGCTGCATCGCAGCGACGACGCTGGCTTCGTTCGTGACGTCGAGTTGCACGAAGGCGCCGGGAGCATCATCGACCGCATCGAAGGAACCATCCTCGGAGAGGTCGCCCGCATACACGTGTGCGCCTTCGGCCTCGAACCGTTCGCAGATTGCACGGCCGACACCGCCACGTCCACCGGTGACGAGAGCGACACGGTCTTTGAGAATCTCGCTCATCGTGCGTACGCCTCGAGCACGAGTCCGTGGAAGTGGTGCAGTGCGTGCTCGGAGAGCCCGGAGCCTTTGGGGTCGTTCACGATTCGTCCTTGGGTGAAGGCGGGGGTTTGCATCCCGCGTTGAACCGACTCGACAAGGTTGATGTCTTCGACCTGGAGGACCTCGTCGAGGTAGCGGATGGATTCGAGCTCGGCCTTGTTTGGTTCAGCTGACTCGAGAAAGAAGTCGTATGTCTCGAAGGTGCGATCAGGGCCAGCGGGGATGATCTTCAAGACGATCATGTTCCCGCGTCCGGGGTAGCGCATCATGCACGTGTTCGGCCACAGCCACCAGACAGCATGATCGGTAACGGTTGCGTCGGTGACGTCGTAGGCGCTGTTGTCACTCTTGCCGGCCTCGGCCATGTGGCTCGAATAGATGCCGTGCGTCGTCACGGTGTAGGTGTCCATGTCGACGAGCGACACGAAGTCCTTGTGTGCGACGTGGCAGTGGTAGCACTCAAGAAAATTGTCGACGACGTTCTTCCAGTTGCTATTGATCTCATAGGTCAACCGGTGCGCGAATGTGAGATCGGAAACGTCGGGAGCCCACCGCGCAATCTCGGCGCCGAGTCCACCGGACTGCACCGACAGGGGAGCGGCGTTCGGGTCCAAGTTGACGTACACAAACCCGCCAAACTCCTCGATGCCGACCTTGTCGAGACAGATCGAGCTCACGTCGAAGTCGTTGAGGTCGCCGGTGTGGCGCGCGGCTTTGAGTTGTCCGGTCAGGTCGTATGACCATGCGTGATAGGGGCACACAATGTTGTTCGTCGTCCCCGCTCCTTCGAGCAGCTGGTGGGCACGGTGCTGGCACACGTTGTAGAAGGCACGCAGCTCACCGCTTGAGTCACGGATCGCAACGATCGCCATGCCAGCGATCTCATCGGCAACATATGAGCCGGGTGTACGGAGCTTCTCTTCATGGCACAGCCACTGCCAACTGCGGCTAATGATCTGACTCTGGTCGGCCTCGAACCACTGCGGTTCGGTGTACGCGTCGGCATGAAGCGACATGGAGCTACCCGGATCGGGCGTCCACCCCTGCGCGATCGAATCGCTCACGCCTCGAACCGTGGGTAGCGCATTCGGGGGCCCGACTCGGCCCAATCTTGATGGTTGCGGACGTAGATGTTCGCGGCGTCGGCCATGGGTTGATGGTCCCACGACACGAGCGGCCCCGACGACATCGCGGCGTGCAGCAAGCGCCGCGACCGCTGCGACGAGATGACCTGTTGGGTAATTGCGGCGTCATCCCAGCGAGCCTCGACTTCCTTGGCGAACGCCTTGGCCACATCGGCGTGGGCCGGGTCGGTCGCCAGGTTTGTTCGCTCGAGCGGATCGGCCACGACGTCGTAGAGCTGGGCGGGGTCGGTCGAGCAGTGGATGTATTTGTACTTGCCCCGCCGGATCATGAAGATCGGAGCCGACGTCATTTCGGCGGTGTACTCCCCGAAGGTCTCATCGATTGGATCGTCGTCGCCGGAGAACGCCGGAACGAGGCTGCGCCCCGGAAGGTGATCAGCCGCCTCGGCACCTGCGAGGTCGAGCAAGGTGGGTAGCAGGTCGAGGTGCGAGCAGACGTTGCTAACGGTTGTGTTTTCGACGCCTGGGCCCGCAACCACGAAGGGCACTCGGGCCGATCGTTCGTGGAAGGACATTTTGAACCAGGCGCCGCGGTCTCCGAGCATGTCGCCGTGGTCGCTGGTCACGATGACGATCGTGTCGTCGAGTCGACCGGTCTCCTCGAGCGTGGTGAGCAGCTTGCCGAGCTGGTCATCGAAGTAACTCGTGTTGGCGTAGTAGCCGTGGCGGGCGTTGCGCACCTGCTCGTCGGTGTAGCCGACCGTGTCGGCCTGAATGCCGGTTCGGATTCGCAGTGTGTGTGGATCGAGCGAGTCGACATCGAAGTCGTCGGGCATGTCGATGTCGGCGTGGTCGTACAGGTCCCACCACTCGGCTCGGGCGACGTACGGGTCGTGGGGATGAATGAACGACGCACACATAAAGAACGGTCGCTCGTCGTCATCGCGGGCCATGTCGAGAAGCTGTCGCCTGGCCGCGAAGCCGACCTCCTCGTCGTAGTCGATCTGGTAGGTCGTGACCGCAACACCGGCGTCTTGGAGCACGTCCATGTTGTGGTACCACTTGTCGATCCGCTCGTTTGCTCGCTCCCAGTTTGGAGTCCAGGCGAAATCGGCCGGGTAGATGTCGGTGGTCAGGCGTTGCTCGAAACCGTGGAGCTGGTCGGGTCCAACGAAGTGCATCTTGCCGCTCAGCACCGTGCGATAGCCAGCGATCGTCAGGTGATGCGCCAGCGTCGGGGTGGATGCAGGGAACTCGCTCGCGTTGTCCCACGCTCCAATGGCCGAGACCGGTAGGCCAGCAAGCATCGTGAAGCGGGCCGGAGCGCACAACGGCGAGTGGCAATAGGTCGCGTCGAACCGAGACCCTCGTTCGGCGAGTGCGTCGAGGTGTGGTGTCTTGACGACCGGGTGCCCGTAGGTCGAGGTGAAGTGCGGCGCGAGCTGATCGGCCATGACCAGCAAAATGTTCGGACGGGTCATACCCCTGACTACCGCAGACTGAACGTTCGTTCAAACTTGGAAAAGGTCGGGGAACCTCACCGGGGTTCGGCGGCGTTGAATGTCGAACCCCGTAGGAAGCCAATGTCCCAAGTCCAGTACCACCAGTGTGATGTTCGTGCGCCCTTGCTGGGCTTGGATGAGCGCAACGAACTCCGTCACCATTGCACGGTGACCACACACCGTGATGCGGCGGCGATACGCGCCACTACCGATTCTGAAACGGTGGAGGTGCGGCTCACCGACTTCGACGCGTTCTATCGCAGGCACCGCAAGGAGATCGGCGCAGCGCTCGGATACACGCTCGGTAGTTCAACACTGGGCGAAGAGGCCGTCGACGAGGCCATGGCGCGCGCCTATCAACGGTGGAGCTCGGTCTCCCAATACGACAGCCCCGCGGGCTGGGTCTACCGGGCTGGTCTGAACTGGGGACGATCGTGGCAACGCTCGATGTTTCGTCGCAAGCGACGCGAGGAGCTGGTTGCCCGTTCGGCCTCGGACACCATCGAACTGCGAAGCGAGCGACCCGAACTGATGGAAGCCCTCAGCGAGCTGTCGGTTGACCAGCGGGCGGTCGTTGTCCTGCGCTATTACTGCGACTGGTCGGTTAGCGACACCGCGGCCGTGCTCGACATCACCGAAGGTACCGTTAAGAGTCGCTCCGCTCGGGCCCTCGAACAGCTTCGTGGCGTACTGGGTCCTGGTTCCGAAGGGAGGTTGGCATGAGTTTCGAAGGAGAACTGCGCGACCAGTTCGCTGAGGCCGACCTCGCCGGGCAACTGGACGGCGGTTCGCTCGACGCTGTCAAAGCGCGGGCAAAGCAACGAACCCTCCGGACACGAGCGGTTGCTGCTGCGGCGATCGTCGCGGCTGTGGTTGGCGTGGGGATTGGCCTAACCGCGTTGGCGAACATGCGAGTGGACGACTTTGAGACGCTCGACGATGCCGAGAACTCCGTTGTTGAAGATGGGGAGTCAGGCGAGACCGAGCGCCCGGACGACGTGGTCGTCGAGGCCTCGCAGGTGTCCGACGCCGACTTCAGCTACATCGGTTCGTTCCTCGTTCCGACGGACGGAAACGGCGAAGAGGGCCCAAGTCGGTTCTCCTTCGGGGGCGCCGCTGCGGCTGTAGATCCTCAAGGTGACCCCGATGGCACTGATGAGTTCTCCGGTTCGATGTTCATGACGGGCTTCCCGACCAACGCGCAAGTAGCCGAGATCTCGATTCCGGCACCTGTGCCTCACAACGGCACCGCTGACGGTCTCCCCGTTGCCCAGTTCTTGCAGCCATTCAGCGACGTCACCGACGGGCGGGCGACGACCTTTGTCGGCAGCGAAGAGGCCAACGGGTCTGGGGTGTATCGCATTGGTGGTCTCGAGGTTCTCGATGGTCCGGGAGGACGTCGCCTCCACTGGACGACGTGGCAGCAGTTCGACAACGCGGCTCACGACAATCCTGGCCACGGTCATTCGAGTCTCGATTTGTCGGCTCCCGATCCGCAAGGGCCATGGTTTGTTGGCGACTTCGAAGGCTATGAAACCGCTGGCTATCTCTTTTCGGTGCCGGAGGACTTTGCGAACGAGTCACTTGGAGGTCGCGAATTGATTTCTGGCTTCCGCGACATCATGTCAACAGCCCCGAGCACGAGCCAGGGCTCGCCCTTCTTTGCCTTCACCCCGCCGGCGAGCGCAGAGCCCGAGTCGCGAATCGAAGGCCCGCTCGAGTTGGCGAACTATGAGGCACCCGACCAAGAGCTTGACGGTTTCCGTGACACTGCTGTTGCGCCGGGAGCGTCGTGGGTGTCGACCAGCGATGGCCGCGGCGCTGTTGTCACCGTGGGTAACGAGAACACCATCCCCGATGTCCGCTGCGAGTCGGCCGGGCAGCGTCCGCTCGAGGACTTTGGGCCCGAGATCCGCTTCTATGATCCGGCCGACCTCGCCGCCGTAGCCGCAGGTTCAGCCGAAGCATCCGACATTGCGCCGTACCGGACATGGGACCCGACGGACGATCTAATCCCCACGTGCGGAGTCCAGATCGCATCGATCTCGTTCGACGCTGACGCTGGCCGTGTCTACATCGTGCAGCTTTACGCCGACACGAGCCGCTCCGAGTTCGACTTCAACCCGGTGATCCACGTCTGGGACATCGACTAACCAGTACATCAAGAAAATCTGTGGTTGCTCAGCCGCGCATACGCGGCTCAGCAACCACAGATTTTCCAAGTGGGCTAGGCCTCGGGTCGTTCGATCGAGCTTGTCCAGATATCGGGGTCGAGTTTGGTAGTCACGCCTGCAGGATCGAGCGCTGCAAGGTCTTCTTCGAGGTTGCGACACTCGTTGCGTGAGGTGACGTACTGACGGAAGGCGGTGATTGCCTCTTCGTTCGTGCGTTCGGCTTCGGCGACAAGCGACTGGTCTCCCGGTGCAGCTTCGGCGATCATGCGGGCGGTTTCAGCTGCGACGAGTAGGCGTCCAGCGTCAGCATCGAGCGCCGCGGTGTCGCGCTCCTTTTTGGCCAGATGATCCGACAGTCGAGCAATCTCGGCGAGGGCACTCTCGTCGGGCTCGGCGGTCAGTGTTACCTCGTCGGTGGCGAGCACCATGATCGCCAGCGGCAGCGATTCGACCAACATGCCCAACGGCGTGTCGAGCGGCCCGATGGCTGAGCCGCGGCGGACTCGCAACGGAGCCATCGCCATCGTCGCGCCACTCAGCGCCGTCGTGAGCGACGCCGGGCTGGCGTCAACTTGTTTGACCGTGGCGGTGATGCGTGCTTTCGTCAACAGTTTTTCGACGTTCTCGATGTCCATGTGGTTGTCGTCGTTGGGCACATAGGCCGTCATCGTTGCCTGGGACCACGCGGGGTCGCGCTCGGCCAACCACGCGAGCAAGGTGATGAGTTGCCCAGCCCGGTCGTCGGACCACCACAGCGCGATCGTTCGCTTGTTCGGAGGAGTGTTCTCGAATCTCCTCCACGAATCCTGCCGTACGTTAAGCACCGCGACGTTCGTTCCGAATCGCACACAGTTCTGCAGCATTTGGCCGTAACGCACCCGGTCTTCGTCGCTCCCGCGAAGGTCGCGCACGCCGAACAGCGTCAGGTTGGGTTTTATGCGGCCAATGCCGTGTGACTGGATCAGCGTTTGTACTCCAACGTCGGCATCGCCGACCAGCAGCGTTCGAGCGAACGCACCTGGTGCGATTTCGCTCACCTCTTTTTCGAGCTCGAGCTCGACGGCGTCTGCTTCCCTCCGCTTGATTGGGCCGGTGCCTTCGATGAGGCGCACCGCGGTGAGAAAGCCCGTGCCTCCTTCTAGCCATGAGGCCATGGTGAGCATGCGGCGTCGGGTGTGTGGGTCGCGAGGCACAAACGCGAGCGCGAACGGCCTCCAGTCTCGAGCCGGGGTTGGTTCAGAGGCGTGGGCCTGAAGATGGGTACGGGCTTTCGTGTAGTGGTACGAGCCAGCGCTGTCGATCCAACGGTCTGGTACATCGCGGCGACGCAGGTAGCTGTACAACGCCACAAAGACGAGCGCCGCAAAGGCGCCAGCGAGAGGGTTGATGGCCACGATGACGACGGCGCACGCAATCGTGCCCGCAAGGCTGGTGCGATGACCGCCGTACTTAAAGGTCGGACGAAACGCCGTCGAGCCCGCTCGGAACTCGTAGTA
The DNA here is from genome assembly GCA_964570495.1 of uncultured Acidimicrobiales bacterium. GTDB lineage: Bacteria > Actinomycetota > Acidimicrobiia > Acidimicrobiales > SHLQ01 > SHLQ01. Next base: position 22,859 of record CAZMYN010000009.1, read on the forward strand.
GGTGGCGTAGTTGATGATGCCGTAGGTGGCCAGGAAGAACATCGAGATGATCGGGGCGATGGCGTTCAGGTCGCCGATGGCGACGGTGGCCAGGGCAATGACGAGCGAGATGCCGAGCGCTCGACGCGGGTTGTTCGACGGGCCTGCGCCAACCGCGAAGCGATCGAGTCCGGGGAGCACGCGATCTTCGCCGAGGCGTTGGAGAACCCGAGGGCTACCGAGCGTCGACGCAAGAGCCGAGGAGATCGTCGCAGCGAGGACGCCGACGAGCATGGTCCAGGACTGCCACGACAGATCGCCAATGACCGTGTTTGTGGTCTCGACGAGAACTGCCGCGGGCTCAGCACCGGCGAGAAGCACCATGACGACGAGGTAGACAGCCGTCGACAACCCGACCGCAGCAAACGTGCCTCGGGTGATCGATTCACTCGGCGTACGCAGATCGCCCGACATCGCAACGCCCTGACTAAAGCCGGTCACCGCCGGGAAGAAGAGGGCAAACGCCTGCCAAAAGCCCATTTCTTCGCCCGGTGCGGTGTCGGGCGAGCCAAGGTTGTCGCCGAACTGGGCAGCGTCGAATTCGGGGATTGCTCCGAGGAGAAACGAAGCCAGCGCGAGGACGAGCAATGCCATAACAACAAACTGCAGACGCGTCGCAAGGTCGGCACCGATGAATCCAATGGCGGCGATCAACAGCACGAGCCCAGCGGCGATCAGCTGGACGAGTTGGGTGTTGTCGCGGCCGATAGCGGTAACCACGGCCTGCGCGAAACCAATTGAATAGAAGGCGATCGAAACCGAGATAGCCAGATAGAGCACCACGCCGACCGCTCCACCGAACTCGATACCGAGGGTGCGCGAGATGATGTAGTACTCGCCACCTCCACCAACGCGCATGTTCGTTGCAACGATCGCCAGCGAAATGCTGGTCAGTACCGAGACGAGTGTCGAGAGTCCAAGAATGAGTAGTGCCTGGGCGAGCCCGACAGCGCCGACCACCTGCGGGACGATCAAAAACAGGACCAAGCCAAGGATGGTCAGAATGCTCGGCGTAAAGACCCCGCCAAAGGTGCCGAGCAAACCGGTTGGTTCCGTCGTCGTTGTTCCTTGGGTCATGTCTCGTAGATCGTAGGCTGCAGGCAGGGCTGTTGCGCGATCGCGCCATGCCCTATCGGCTAGTCATTTCGGCGCTGTTAGGGCTGGCGGCCACGTCTAGCTGAGCTGCCAGGTTGTTCTGTCCTATGCAGCGCAGAATCCACGGTCGTACGAGCCAACAGTTCGCACGATTCGCGAGGGGTCGGCTTCGATGCGCTCACCGGCGAGTTCGGTTGCCATGACCCGGTAGAGCAGATCATCGAGTCCGGTCACCACGTAGCACTGCGCTATGGGTTCAAGTTTCGAGCCGCCGACTCCTGAGTCTGAGGTCAAGAACAGGTGGCGACCCCCCGTCGTTGCAGCCATCGTGCGCATCAGGAATTCCGCTGATCGATCGACGCCGCTCGCCGCGAGCGAGTAAATGCGCACTCCTTGTTCGCCAAGGACTTCGCTCGCCTCCAAGGTTGCTGCAATGTTCTCTTGGTGAGGTGGAGCGTCAGCGTTGAGGACTAGCGCTCGTGCCACGTCCGTGCCCTCACGCCACGAGAGGTCAGCCGCATCGATGAGAGCTGCATCCATCGCTTCGGGAAAGTCGCCGCCGCCGTTCGCTTGTTGCCTTTGGAGCCATTCGGTCATTTCCGATGGGTCGTCGGTGAAATCGAAGGCGCGGGTGACGTAGTCGTCGCCGATGTCGCGATACACGATCAGCGCGAAACGCATGTCGACGTTTGAATAGTCGGCGGACAAACGGTTGACGATCGAGTCGAACTCGACGGTCAGGAAGCGGAGTTCGTCGCTCATGGAGCCGGTCGCGTCGAGGGTGAGCGCGATATCGAGGTTCCGTGGGGGAGTGGTGTCGCCGTCGGCCACGGTGACCTCGATGGCATCATCGTTGGTGGCTGGGTCGACGCTGAATTCCTGGCCTTCAACTTCGAGAGTGAGCTCGCCGCGCAAGCCAAGCCAGGTCGGGTACACATAGCCATCGCCGGCGCTCGTGGTTACGACCGTGCGAGTTGTTTCTCCGTCGGAGACCAGGATCGGAACGTTGCCGATGCCGACGCCGTTGTCGCCGCGAACGTTCACGACGACTCGATCGCGGAGCTCGATCGATGGAGCGGTCGAACCCTGTTCTTGCAACCAGCCCGCAACGAGGTTGGTGAAGTAGTCGTTGTTGAGGTTGTCGTCGATGTCCCCGGCGGTCAAGAGGCCGGCCTGTGGGACGAACTCGGGTTCTTCGGCGGGAACGAATTCGGGTTCGACGCTGTCGTCGGTTAGTTCGCTTGCGCTTTCGGAGAAGTCGGCTTCGCTATCGCCTGAAGCGCTATCGCCTGAAACGGCATCTGAAGCCGAATCGTCTTCCATGGCCTCTTCGGCCCCTTCGAACGCGGCTTCAGGTGCCGCAGACTCACTGGAGGTTGCGGTATCGCTTGAATCTCCGGCCGCTGCTGCGGCTCGATCGCCACTCGAATCGCCACTCGAATCGACCGCCGCGTCGACCGCTTCTGTTGAGGTGTCCGCAGCGCTGCAGCCGACTGCTGTCATTGCAAGCACCAGCAGGAAAGCCAGTAGTCGCCCACGACCAAATGGGCTGGTGAACGTGTCTGCCGTTTGTGTAGTCATGATCGTTATACGACCTCCGCCTCGCGTTAGTTCCCATCGGAAACAAAAATGTGTTCATGAGCAGTGCATGGGGCATGGCCAGTGTCAGCGCGGCCAAGAAATAGTGTCTGGAGATGGACCGAACCGACGCCGTGCGCCTGCCGACGCGCGGCCATGCTCCGCTGCGGTCCATCGGCGGGCGCATTGGCTTCGCGTCGGCACTCGTCATATTTGTTGCGACCGTCGTTCGACTGGGCCGCGATGGCTACAACGATGTCAACGAGGACCCGATCAGCTTTCTCGACGCGGTGTACTACGCGTCGGTCACCGTGACGACCACCGGCTACGGCGATATCAGCGCCGTGAGTAGCGCGGCACGACTCGGCACGATCCTGCTCATCACACCGGCCCGAATTCTCTTTCTCATCCTCGTGGTCTCGACCACGGTCGAGGTGCTTACGAAACAATCCCGCGAGTTACTCGCCGAACGCCGTTGGAGGCAGCGCGTGAACAACCACACAGTTATCTGCGGATTTGGTGCGACCGGTCTGGCGGCGGCCAACGACCTCATTGCCCGAGGCGAGTCGCGCGACTCGATCGTCGTCGTCGACACCGAGGCCGAACGCATTGATGCCGCGACCCAAATGGGCTTCACCGGCGTCATTGGCGACGCGAGCCAAACCGACACGCTCCACAACGCGGCCATCGAGCGCGCCTCGCACATCATCGTTGCACCGAACCGCGACGACACGGCGGTGCTCGTCACGTTGACCGTCCGCGAGATGAATCCGACCGCGCACATTGTCGCTGGCGTGCGAGAGCGCGAGAACCTTCACCTGTTCTTGCAGGGAGGCGCCGACGAAGTGGTCGACGCGACGGCCGCTGTCGGGCGCATGCTCGGACTCGGAACCCAATCGCCGGGAGCGGGCCAAGTTCTCGACGATCTGCTCGACGCGGGCGACGGATTGGAACTTGTCGAAGTATCGCCGGACACCTCGTCGGGAACGCCGAGCGCTCCGCGTGGAACCACCTTGGTGGCGATCATTCGCGACGGTGAGCGCCTGCCGCCCGCCGAGGTGGCTGCCGACAAGATCAAAGCTAAGGATCGACTCGTCGTTCTCCGCGAGACCTAAAGATCCCCAACTCTCGACCGGGGGATGAGAGCCGTTCGTCGAGGTCCAACTCGAAACCGACGTCGCGGAGCGTTTCCTGGTCGTCGGTAGGGAAGGCAAGGACGAGTTCATCGGCGTAGGTCCGCCACTGCGCGGCCAGGACGTCGAGCAGATGCGCCGACCGGTACAAGGGCCGGAGCGAGCGTCCAGTTTCATAGGGCGGGTTGACCACGATCGCGTCGAATCTCCTCCCCGCGACGGGTTCAAAGCCGTCGCCGCAACGGACTTCGACGTTGGTAGCCGACAGGTTCGCCACAGCCGCGTTTACGGCAGTCTTGGAGATATCGGTCGCGGTGACGTCGGCCCCCGAGTCGTAAAGAGCGCCAGCCAAGATCCCGCACCCGGTGCCGACTTCGAGCACCGAGCGGCCGGCCCACTCGTGTACTTGCTCGGTCAGGTATTTCGCGACGAGCAGTCCCGACAGATGATGTTCCGGGTCGAAGACGCCGCGCGGAATCGAGTAGGTCCGACCCGCGAACTTGACGGCGGTGCCCACGAGCGAACTAGTCGTGAGCGGTGAGCTCAGCCCACACCGACTCGACCTCGAACACAAACTCTTCGCAGGCAGCGCGCGCACGGAACGGAATTCGCCCGGAGCCAAGAAGGCCCCGCCACTTGTCGGTGAGGGTCGCCGCGGCGACAACCGCTTCGTCGTGTGTTGCTGTCGGGGGCAGGCCGAAGCGTGCCGGGCCGATGTTGGAAAGGAACATCTCGAACTCCGCTACGAGGGGTCTGGGCAACGGGATTGTGCCGTTGCGGAACCGTTGCAGCAACGCTGGCTCGGCCGAAAGAGGACAGTGAGGCGACCTCGGAATCTTGGCCAGCTCGTCGCGCATTGCATCGGCGGTCTGCCACCGATGGTCGGGGTCGACCGCCAGGCCACGGGCGACGATATCGGCCAACTCTTGGGGCACGTCTGGACGCAGCATCATGAGTTGTTGGGCCAGGTTGTCGTGATCGCGCTCACCGACTTGGGCGAGTGATTGCGTGGAGAACGGGGGTTGTCCGGCAAGCATTTCAAAGATGATGGCGGCAGCGGAGAACAGGTCGGCCCGTCGATCGATCGATCCTGTCTGCTCGGATTGCTCCGGTGCCATGTACAGCGGAGTGCCCGCGGCCCGGGTAATTCGCGAGGCAATCGCTAGG
>CAZMYN010000010.1:0-27851 GCA_964570495.1 uncultured Acidimicrobiales bacterium
CTATTAAAGCGGTCATTGGACAGTAGGCGGGAGGGAAGCTAACAGCCATGAGTGTCATGACGTCGGGGTGGGGCAGAGCAGTCGGTGGACTCATTTTCGCGGTCGTGCTTTTGGTTGTTGGCTTACCTGGCGACGCGTCTGCTCAACGTCAGGAACTAAAGCTCCCTTTCCGTGCCGGGGCGGTACAGGTCAACTTCGACGAGACTTACTTCGGGACCCAACCACATCCGACCAACGGTGCAATCGCATTCGACATGTCGGTGGTGCCGCACGACCCGAACGCGGAGATTCTGGCAATTGGTGACGGCCGAGTACGACTTGCGTGCACCCATCGGTCCGGAGCGTCGATTTTGCTCTTCCAAGCAACGGGCTATGTAGGCGACTTCATCTACGTCCACTTAGAAGAATCATCCCTGCCGCCGTGGATGAGTAGCGACTGGTCGCCGGTCAATCGTGGCGACGTGATTGGCCGGATGTATCCCAACGCCATCGAAGGCCGCGTCGGCGATGCCTGTCTGCAGTTCTCGACCGGCGCGCACCTGCATCTCGATTTACCCGAACTCGGGTTGATGATGGACGGCGTGCAGTGGGACGAAGACTTCCCGAACGACTTTGAGCAACTCGTGTCGACGAACGGTCTATCCGGTCCTGACAGCGCGGTATGCGACGGGCTCGACGCAACCATCATCGGTACGCCAGGCGACGACCGGCTGACCGGCACGGACGGCCCCGACGTCATTGCTGGACTGCAAGGCAACGACACGATCTTCGCGCTTGGCGGAGACGATGTTGTCTGTGGTGGTGTCGGCAACGACGTGATCTACGGCGGGTCGGGCTTCGATGTGATCTTCGGGGCGCAGGGCAACGACGTCATCTACGGCGCCAACGGCGACCGTGTTGCCGATCACGCAGATGTACTCGGCGGCCGCTACTTCGGCGGCGCGGGCAACGACTTCATCTTCGGCACCGACCGCTGGGATCGAATGCAGGGCGGTGCTGGCGACGATTCTCTGTTTGGCTATGCGGGTCGCGACTGGATGCGTGGCGGAGCCAACGACGATCGACTCGACGGCGGCGCCGCGATCGATGATCTGCACGGCGGCAACGGCAACGATGAAATCTTCGCCGGTACGGGCGATGTCGTTCGTGGAGGCGCCGGTGCGCAGGATCGCTGCGGCGCAACGAACGGTCAGCCCGACAGGCTCATCTCGTGTGAGCTCTCCTTGTAGAAGAATGCGGGAGAATGGATACTTCTCCACTTCTACAACCGATTGCTGAGGCCTGACCTGTCGATACGAACTCCGTCACTTGCCGTTGTTCGCCTCGGTCTTCTCGTGGTGCTCCTCGTCGCTGGCATCATCTCTTTTGCGATCATTGGGACCGACGGCGTCCGGGATCTTCTCATGAGCGCGGGCGACAGTGCGTGGGGTCCTGTGGCGTTCTTCGCTGCCTACGTTGTGTTGGTTGTGGCGCTGCTCCCCGGGACCATCGGGACTTTGGTCGCTGGCGCAGTGCTGGGGTTCACGGTGGGCTTCACCGTCGCGCTCCTCGGCGCGCTCGTCGGCGCGACGATCGCGTTCTTCATTGCTCGGGCGCTTGGTCGGACCGGAGTCGAACAGCTTCTTGGTGAGCGGGCGGTCTCCATCGACGGATGGATCGGAAAGAACGATTTCCAGTCGATCGTCGTGCTTCGACTCATGCCGATCGTCCCGTTCAATCTGCTGAATTACGCAGCGGGCCTCACCTCGATACGTCCAAGCCGCTATGTGCTGGGCAGCCTCATCGGCATGATCCCCGGCACCGCGTTCAGTACCGCAACGGCGTCGATGGCTCGCGACCCATCGAGCGTCGAGTTCATTCTTGCGGGGGTGGCGCTGGTGATCTTTGTCGTCATCACGACGTACGCAGGACGCCGCTACGTTGCGAAGCAACAAGAACAAGCAGCGGTGGGAGAATGACGACCGCATCGAGCACGGCTGCCACCTGAGGGTCGGCGCGCACGATTGGCACAAAAACGATCGGCAACATGGGGACCCCGCCGCCAACGCCGAGACTGGTGCCGTACTGGGACCATGAGATCGTGAATCCGAGGGCGAGTGCGAGCATGATCGGGCGGGCGAGGGCCGGGATCGTCACCGAAGCGAGTCGTTGCCCGTGATCGCCGCTCAGCGTCATTGCCGCTAGCTCGCGGTTTCGCAGCTCGTTCGTGAAACCGGGTGCGAGCACGATGATGCAGTACGGCACCACGAACACGAGATGGGCGATGACCAATCCGGCGATCGAGTCGGCGAGGCCGATGCGAAGAAACCAGACTCGCAGCCCTTCGCCAATGACCAACGGGGGCAACAACAGTGGCAACAAGATGATGAACCAGCTCGTCTGCAAGGTGCGGCTGCCGAGCGCCCGTGCGGCCGGCCAGGCAACGATGAGCCCGACAATGCTTGCGATCGTAGCGACGATCAACGAGTTCAGAATTGCTTCAGGCAAGAGGCTGTCGGCGAGAACTCGGTCGAGCCCACGGGTTCCGATTCGTTGCGGCCAGATCGCTGGAGCGCGCCACTCATCGGAAAACGCCTGAATCGGCAACAAGAGAAATGGGCCGACGAGCAGTACGACCATGAACGAGATCAGCGCCCGAGCGCCCCAGCGACTTGTCATGGGTTGGTCCGCCTGGCCCGTCGAAGGCCGATCGCAATCGCTATGGCCGCCAAGAACAAGACGACTAGCGAGGTGACCACGAGCGCGGCAGCTGCATCGGCGCGAGCGATCGGTCCTCGAATCCGAATCGTCGTGATCGACCATGTGGTGAGGGCATCGGGTGCAAGAGGACCGATCACCAGCGGCACCTCGGTGCTACCGACAACAAAAGCCGCGACGACGAGCGAGCCGAGCAACATGGGCCCGCCCACCCGCGGAATGAGCACAGCACGCCAACGTTCCCAACGGCTGGCACCAAGCGTGCGAGCAGCCTCTTCGCGGCGCTGGTCTTCGTCACCGAACGCGGCGAGGGCGAGCACGGTCAGGAAGGGCACTTCCTTGAGTACGTACACGACGATGACGCCCCATCCGAACGAGTCGGCAACGATCGGCAGCGTGCCGACCGTGCGATCGAGCAAGCCTCCAGGGCCGAGCCACAACACCAAGACCGAGGCAACGACGAGGTGCGCAATCGGAATTGGGAACGCGATGAGGGCACGGGAGAACGACGAGGCACGACGCAGCGCAAAGGCCAAGGGCACAGCAATGAGTACGGAGAGCACGGTCGCAATAGCAGCGCTTCGGATCGTAAAGATGAGCGCATCGCCAAAGGTCGGGTCGCTAATCAAGCGTCGCCACGCGTCGGTGCCATACGATCCACCCAGCAAAGCTCCGGGGCGTAGCGAGTTCGAGATCAGGCCAACCAATGCAGCGACACTCAATCCACCGACCACGACAATCGCGGGAAGCGCACCGACCCAGGAGCGATCGCGGTGCTTGATGGTCCGATTCGACGACATATTCACGAGCCCCTTGATCGCATTGGCGTTGGGCTCGAGAAGTTGGGGCTTACACCGAACCAGATGACCGGTATCGGGTTCGTCATCGGCGTCGGCGCGTGTGTGTTTGTCGCGACGGGACGCTGGTATATCGGGCTCGGCATGTGGTTACTCAATCGCATTGTCGACGGTCTCGACGGTCCGCTCGCTCGTCGAGTGGGGCCGACTGAGCTCGGGGGGTTCTTCGACATCATGGCCGACTTTGCGATCTATGGCGGCATCGTTCTGGCGATTGGATTTCATGTCCCTGAAGCTCGTGTCGCGGCGTTGGTCTTGTTCTTGATGTACTACCTGAACGGTTCGGGCTTTCTTGCCTGGTCCAGCATCGCAGAACGACTGCAGCAGCACGACTCCGAGCGTACGTTTCACTTTCCCACGAGCCTCGCTGAGGGGACCGAAACAATCGTCGTCATGTCGCTCATTTTGCTCATTGGGAGCTTTACCGAGGAAATCCTGTGGATCTGGTCGGCGGCCGTCGCAATCTCGGTCGTGCAACGAATCTTCTATGTGCGCCGCTCGCTCATGGACTCCTAATATCTCGCCATGGAGTTAGGACTCAACCAAAAGACAGCGCTCGTAACCGGTGCCTCGGCGGGACTTGGCCTTGCATGCGCGCAAGCACTCGCCGCCGAAGGGGCTTTGGTTCTGCTGTCATCGCGCAGCGAGGAGAAGCTCGCGAAGGCCGCAGCATCGATCGACGGGGCGAAGTTTGTGGCTGCCGATATCAGTAGTGCTGCAGACCGGAGCGAACTATTCGATCAGGCCGAGTCGATGCTTGGTCAGGTCGACATCGTGATCGCCAACGCAGGTGGCCCACCGCCGGGCAACTTCGAGACGACCGATGTCGCTGCGTACCCCGAGGCGATCGAGCTGAACATGATGTCGACCATCTCGATGTGCAAGCGGTTCATTCCGGGGATGCAGGAACGGGGTTGGGGGCGCGTCGTTGCGATCACGTCGCTTTCTGTGCGCCAGCCAATGGCGAACATCATCTTGTCGAACACCGCTCGGGCTGGGCTGACGGCCTTCCTCAAGACGACAGCGCGAGAGGTCGCCAAGGATGGCGTGACCGTCAATTCCTTGCAGCCAGGGCTTCATAGGACCGAGCGACTCACCCAGATGTATGACGATCTCGATGCGCTAGCTGCGAACGTTCCGGCGGGCATGATTGGCGACCCTGCCGACTTCGGAACGACGTGCGCCTTCCTGTGCTCGGACGCTGCAAAGTTCATCACCGGCGCAGCCATCCCCCTAGACGGCGGCGCACACGCCGGCTTGATGTAGTTCGTCCTCTCCCGGCGCGATCGATTCATCGCGCCTCGATCACCAAACCCCCCGTTTGGTGCCAGGCACCAAATCGCCCCGCCCGGCAGCAAAAAGCCTGTCGAATAGCGAGCGAACCCGTGCAGAAGTGATCGTCTTTGCTCGATTTTCGACCTCGAACGCGGAAAAGTGGCCTGGCACCAAACCACCCATTTGGTGCCAGGCACCACATGCGGTTAAAGGTCAGCCAGGCTTGTCGAGCTTCTCGAGGATGTCGAGAATTGGGCCGGTGAGACGGCGGGTGCGATCCGAGAAGTACTGGCCGCGCAATGTTCCCATTGCGGCACGCGCCGAGCCCTCGGCGAATGTTGGGTACGGACGGATCATCAGACCGATGTCGCGCAGCTTGTCGCCTGCGTGGACCCGAGCGGTGAGCTCGTTGATTGTCTCGCCTGCGGTTTGGCTTACGACCGTGGCACCGACGAGGCGGCCCTTCGAGTCGGTGAACAGGTCGACGAATCCGATCGGGGTACCGCTGGTCACGGAACGATCGAGCTGGTCGTAGTCGAAGTGGTGCTGGTCGAGGTCGTCGCCTTCGATTCGTCCGACGCTCGCGACCTCAGGGTCGGTGAAGATTGCGTAGGGAATCGTGTCGTAGTCGGCTTTGCGGCGCAGCTTGAACAGCGCGTTCGAGACGATCAATCCACCGTGATAGGCAGCGGTGTGCGTGAACGGCATCTTGCCTACGACGTCGCCGCCGGCATAGATGTGTTGGTTCGACGTCTGCATGTAGTCGTCGACGACGACGTGTCCGCGCTCGTCGAGCTCGACTCCGACGGTCTCCAGACCAAGGTCGGCAGTGTTTGCTCGGCGACCGACCGCGACGAGGATCTGGTCGGCCTCGACCCGGGTGGTCTCATCGATGACGACGGTCGCAACACCGGTTGCGGTGTCGCCTTCGACGCTCGTGACCTTCGAGTTCTCAAGGACGGTCATTCCCTCGGCCCGCATTTCGGCGCCGACGACCTCGGCGACCTGTGCTCCGAGAGCTGGCAAGATGTGCGGCGCAGCTTCGACCAGCGTTACCTCTGAACCCAGGCGGGCAAAGGCCTGGCCAAGCTCACAACCAATGGCGCCAGCACCGATGACCACGAAGCGCTTGGGGAGTTCGGTGAGTTCCCAAATGTTCTCCGAGGTACGGGGGTTGGACTCGCGCAGTCCTGGAATGCCGGGCACGACCGGTGATGCGCCGGTGGCGATCATGGCCTTGCGATAGTGGATGACCTGGTCGCCAGCTTGGATCTGGCCCTCGCCAATGAACTTGCCGCGTTCGGCAACGACCGTCACGCCTTCGCCCTCAAGTCGCTCGACCGAGTCGTGATGCGAGATGTATTCCCGCGCGTCGTCCACGCTCTTCATGACCGCCGCGAAATCGACCTCGGGCTCAACGTTCTTGATCCCGTGGATGCTGGCGGTGCGCATGACGTGCGCCGCGTGAGCCGCCGAAATGATCCGCTTGCTTGGAACACAACCGGTCCAGAGGCAGTCGCCACCGGGGTGACTCGGTTCGACCATGATCGACGATGCGCCGATCCCGACAGCTCCCTGCGAGGCAATGAGCCCAGCGGTGCCGCCACCAATAATGACTAGGTCGGTCAGTTCATTCATCGCAATACCTCCGCGCGCCAGCGCTCGTCGATTCGTGGGACGTCGTCAGCGGGAAGTTCTTCAAGTGGGGTGCCAAAGTCCGACAGGCGAAAGTCGCCCGGCTCGATGGCCCCGCCAATGTCGACAACCGAAGGCACGCCAACCTGGGAGAGCTTCTCAGATTGAAGCTCAACGGACAGCATCTCATTCATGGCCACCATGGCCCCCTCGGCCGATCCCGCGTTGGCTGGCATAGCCAAAAACGACACGTTCTGGAGAGTTCCTCCCTCGAAGATGAACGGTCGAGACGAATTCGCAAAAATCCCCTGCTCGACGTTTACCTGAACGAAGTTCGGGTTGTAGCTCATGGCGAGATCGACTTCACCGTTTCCGAAGAGCGAGTTGAGTTCGGCTTCGTCGCGAGGGAACGAGGCGCCCTCGTTCCAGAGGTTCGGGCGCATGGTCTCGAGCAGTTCGAATGCTGCGTCCTCGCCGAGCGCCTGGACGGCTTGGCGAACAAAGGCCGACCCGGTGAAGTCCGGTGGTGCGGGGTAGGTGAAGCGGCCAGGGTTCGACGCGACCCATGCAGCGAGCTCTTCAAAGGTGGCGGGCGGATCCGACACGGTCGTGTTGTCGTGGGCGAAGGTGAATGCCGCTCGACTCCATGGCGCTTCTTGGCCGTCGGTCGGTACGCCGAAGTCGGTGACGACGGTCGGGTCGTCAGGGTCGAGCAGCGAAGCGTTCGGAAGGCCCGACACCCAGTCTTCGCGCCACAGGCCGGCGTCTTTGCCTTGGGAGAAGTTCTTGCCGTTGATCCAGATCAGGTCGACGGCGCCGTCCTCGCTGCCAGCTTCGATTTCGCTGATGATTCGATTGAGGCCGTCCTCGGTCGCTTCGAGGCGGACCTGTTCAAGGATGACCCCGTGCCTCGCCACGGCAGGCGCAACGGTTCCCTCGATGTATTCGTTCAGGACCGTGTCACCGCCCCACATCCACAGCTGCACGGTTTGGCCGTCGGCGGCAGCCAGGGTGGCGTCCCACGCACTGGTTTCCGATTCGGTGACCGCTTCGGTCGTTGGAGCTGGCTCTTCTTCGGGGGCCGTCGAGGTGGTGGCCTCTGCGGCAGCGGTCGTGGTGGTTGTGTCCGCGCCAGAAGCCGTCGAGGTTTCTGACGGGGAACTACCGCACGCGGCGGCGATCAGAGAGAGGATGGCAAGAAGTAGCAGTGCACGCGTTGAGCGGGCACGTCTAGGTGAAGGCTGATGGGAAATCACGTCGCTAAGAACTCCGGATATGTGCTGCGTATTTCGCAGGCGCAACCCTAATTGGTTCTTGCGTCAGTTCCGAACTGAGATTTCCAGGCGAATATGCGGTGCGCTAGTTGCCCCAGCGCCACTCGATGGTTTAGCCCCAGCGTCGCGAAGCGACTGCGCTGCGTGGTTGAGAGTCCCGCAGGATGGGATACGGCGCCCGAAGATCGATCATCGCGTCGTCGGAAAGCAGATCGCGAACGGCATCTTCGTGTTGGCGGCGAAGATCGAGAAGTGCAGCACGGTCACGGAGTTCGATGATTCGCTGGGTCTCTTTGCTTGCTTCGACGCGCTTTGCGTCATAGCGCTTCTCGCGGCGTTCGCGCAGATCGATGATGTCGGGGTTGCCAAGAGCGATGCTCTGTTCGACGCGACGGTGAGCTTGCGCGACCTGTAGCAGGTGCTCAAGTGCCAGGTTCTGTCGACGGATCCGGGTGGCCCGTTGATTCAGTTGCACGAGCCGAGCTCGTGTGTGGATTCGCATGGTCTCGGCGTCGGGACCAACCCAAGGGCTGGACGTAGCGAACGAGAAGGCGGGTCGAGTTGCGGTCGTGGAATCGCTTCGAGTGCTCATAGACAAACGGTAGGTAGTGGCAAGCCCCAGGTCGTGGGCGAAATGGCTCAAACGGTTACTAGGCCCGTCGGTTGTCATCGCTGCTACATGAGCCATATGGCCTACGGCCTCGTCCATTTGGCCTACGGCACGGTCATGGCGCAGTCATTTGTCTTGCGATCTGGGCGGTTCACGCAACTTGCGATTAATCCACCAACCGAGTTGGAGCGTTCGCACAGCGTGGTTAGAGTTATCGAGCTGTGCGTTCGATATCTGAGGCTCTCCGGAGCTGAAGGTGCCGGGCACCCGGTTCTGCCGGAACACAATCGACGTCTCATCAGGCCTAGTTGATGCAACACCTCAACGGGAACCACTGAGCAAAATTTAACTGTCGCTCCGCTGGGCCTTGCCCATGCGGAGCGTTCGCGTGAGTGGGTTGTGTTCAACACAAGCCACGAGCACCACCGCAACACAAGCACCACCTAAGGGAACGAGAGCCATGGCCACCAAAGCCATCGTCGGCGAAAAACTGGGAATGACGCAGGTCTGGCGCGACGACAAGGTCGTCCCCGTGACCGTCCTGAAGGTCACCCCGTGCCGCATCGTGCAAATTAAGCATCCCGAGACCGACGGCTACTCCGCTGTTCAGGTCGCCGTCGGATCGCAAAAAGAACATCGCCTCACCAAGCCCCTCAAGGGCCAATACGACAAAGCGGGCGTCGCACCGGGCAAGCAGCTCGTCGAGCTGCGCCTCGACGACGTCAGCGAATACGAGATTGGTCAAGAGATCGGTGCCGACGTCCTCGAAGAGGGCGAACTCGTCGACGCCACCGGGGTCAGCAAGGGCCAAGGCTTCACCGGCGTAATGAAGCGTCACAACTTCAAAGGCCAACGAGCCAGCCACGGTGCGCACCGAGTTCACCGCATGCCCGGAGCAGTTGGTCAGTGCGCCACGCCCGGACGAATCTTCAAAGGCAAGAAGATGGCCGGTCGCAGTGGCGGCCAGAAGGTCACCACCCAGAACCTCACAGTCGTTGAGGCAAACGCGGAAGAGAACCTGATCCTCGTGAAGGGCAACGTTCCCGGCCCCAAGGGCGGAACCGTTCTTCTGCGTGACGCCGCCAAGAAGCGGGAGAGCAACTAATGGCATCCGTTGACATGCAGACAATCGCTGGCAAGAAGTCCGGCAAGGCCACCCTCGATGACCACATCTTTGGTATCGAGCCAAACATTCCGGTCATGCACCAGGTCGTCACCGCACAGCTCGCTGCCCGCAGGGCAGGAACACACTCCACCAAGACCCGCGCTGAGCGTCGTGGCGGCGGAGCAAAGCCGTGGGCTCAGAAGGGCACCGGCCGAGCTCGTCAGGGTTCGATTCGTTCGCCGCAGTGGCGTGGCGGCGGTGTTGCGCACGGCCCAAAGCCTCGCGATTACAGCCAAAAGACGCCCAAGAAGATGATCAACCTCGCGCTTCGGTCGGCTCTGTCTGATCGTGCAGCCGACGGCAAGGTCGTCGTTGTCGACTCGTTCAACTTCGATGCCCCGAAGACCGCCGATGCGGTTAAGGCAATGTCTGACCTTGGTCTCACCGACGAGGGTCGAGTTCTCATCGTGCTCGCTGGCGAAGACGCAAACGCTGCTCTGAGCTTCCGCAACCTGCAGAACGTGCACGTGCTGCCCACCGCCGAACTGAACGCCTACGACGTGCTCGTCAGCGACACCGTTGTATTCACCCAAGATGCGCTTCCGAGCGCTCCTGCACCGAAGGCCAAGAAGTCAAAGGCCGCGAAGCCAGCACCGGCTCCTGTCGAGGAAGCTCCCGCAGAAGCAAGCGCCGACGAAGTACCCGCAGCCGCTGCTTCAGAAGAAAGCGAAGAGGAGTAGGGAATGGATCTCCGAGAAGTACTCATTGCACCAGTCGTATCCGAGAAGAGCTACAGCCTTCTCGAAGACAACGTCTACACGTTCCAGGTAGCCAATGACGCAACAAAGCCCCAGATCAAACAAGCCGTCGAGACCCTCTTTGAGGTCACGGTCTTGAAGGTCAACACGCTGAACCGCAAGGGAAAGCGTCAACGCAACCGCCGTAGCGGCGCATGGGGCCAGCGCTCCGATGTCAAGCGAGCAATGGTCACGCTCGCTGATGGCGACGAAATCGACCTGTTCGAGGTTTAAGACTGATGGCACTTCGTAAACGCAAGCCCACAAGTCCCGGTCGTCGGTTCCAAACCAGTTCCGACTTCTCCGAGATCACCAAGACCACGCCTGAGCGTTCACTCATCGAGTCGAAGCACAGCTCCGGTGGTCGCAACAACAACGGCCGCAAGACCAGTCGTCATCGTGGTGGCGGCCACAAGCGCCAGTACCGCAAGGTCGACTTC
The DNA here is from genome assembly GCA_964570495.1 of uncultured Acidimicrobiales bacterium. Taxonomy (GTDB): domain Bacteria; phylum Actinomycetota; class Acidimicrobiia; order Acidimicrobiales; family SHLQ01; genus SHLQ01. Next base: position 10,691 of record CAZMYN010000010.1, read on the forward strand.
CGTCGTAACAAGGACGGCATTCCAGCCAAGGTCGCAGCCGTCGAATACGACCCGAACCGCAGCTGTCGCATTCTCTTGCTTCACTACCATGACGGAGAGAAGCGCTACATCCTTGCTCCTGAAGGGGTAAAGGTTGGCGACACCTTGCAAAGCGGCCAGGGCTCAGAAATCAAGCCTGGTAACGCTCTTCCTCTTCGCTATATCCCGGTTGGTACGACCATTCACAACGTCGAGCTGCAGCCTGGTGGCGGCGGCAAGATGAGCCGGTCGGCAGGATCGAGCGTTCAGCTCGTCGCAAAGGATGGCCCCTACGCCATCCTTCGTTTGCCGAGCACCGAAATGCGTCGTGTCCCGATCGATGGCCGTGCAACGGTTGGAGTTGTTGGCAACTCCGAGCACGAGCTCATCAAGATTGGTAAGGCCGGCCGTAACCGCTGGAAGGGCAAGCGCCCACAGACCCGCGGTGTTGCAATGAACCCTGTCGATCACCCTCACGGTGGTGGCGAGGGCAAGACCTCGGGTGGACGCCATCCGGTTTCCCCATGGGGCAAGCCAGAAATGCGCACCCGTTCTGACAAGAAGCAGTCCGACCAGATGATTATTCGCCGACGCCGCAAGCGCGGATCGCGCCGCTAAGGGAAGTAGCCGTTATGCCACGCAGCCTCAAGAAGGGCCCGTTCGTCGATGAGCATCTGCTCAAGAAGGTCGACGCGCTGAACGAGAAGAACGAAAAGCAGGTCGTCAAGACCTGGTCACGTCGTTCGACGATCATCCCCGACATGCTCGGACACACCTTTGCCGTGCACGACGGTCGCAAGCACGTACCCGTGTACGTCACCGAGTCGATGGTCGGCCACAAGCTGGGCGAGTTCGCTCCGACCCGCACGTTTAAGTTTCACGCTGGACAAGAGCGAGGAGCGCGCCGATGACCGGTCTCAAGACCAACGAGCGTCCCGGAACCCGGGCCTCGGTAAAGCACGTTCGTGCCTCGGCCTACAAGGCCCGTGAGGTACTCAACAAGATCCGTGGCATGCACGTCGCAGACGCTGCTGACTACCTGATGCTGTGCGAGCGCGGCATTGCTGAACCGATCGAGAAGCTTCTCGGGTCGGCTGTTTCGAACGCTGAGCACAACGACCTTCAAAGCGCCGACGAGCTCTTTGTTTCGGCCTGCTACGCCGACGAAGGTCCCACCATGAAGCGTTGGCGCCCTCGTGCACGAGGCCGTGCCACACCAATTCGCAAGCGCACCTGCCACATCACGCTGATCGTGTCGCGCCTCGATGACGACAAGCTGGAGATCCGTCGCAACCGCGAGGATCGCCGGGCATCGTCGAGCACCAACAAGTCCGATCGTGCAGCACGAGTTGCTGCGTCGAAGGGCGACGAAGAAGACACCGGCTCCGACGAGGAAGTCCTCGAGGAGACCTCGTCAGACGAGGAAGCAGCTCCGGTTGCTGCAGCGGCGGGGATTCCCGAGGCAATGGAGGGTGATCACCCATACGGCGATGACTCCCACGCACCGCTCGAGGACGACTCCATGCCCGACGGGTTCCCCGTTAAGGGCAACGCGAACTCGGGCAAGTTCCATCAGCCCGATGGTCGCTGGTACGAAAAGACTGTCGCGGAAGTCTGGTTTACAGACGCCGCCGCTGCGGAGGCCGCTGGCTTTATCGAAGCAGGCACCAAGGTCGCGGCCTCCGACGCGAGCGATTCAGAAGAGGAAGAGTAAGCATGGGTCAAAAGATCAACCCGTACGGTTTCCGACTCGGTATTACCACCGACTGGAAGAGCCGCTGGTTCGCAAGCCGCGAGGACTATGCGAACTTCATCATCGAGGACTCTCACATCCGCACCTTCATCATGAAGGATCTGCCGCATGCGGCGATCAGCCGGATCGAGATCGAGCGCAAGTCCAGCCGTGACAGCCTCCGCGTCGATGTGCACACCGCACGTCCCGGAATCGTCATTGGTCGCAAGGGCGCCGAGGCCGACCGCCTTCGTCAGGGACTCGCAAAGATCACCGGCAACAACAAAGTCCAGCTCAACATCCAAGAGATCAAGACTCCTGAGCTCGACGCTGCACTCATTGCTCAGGGCGTCGCCGACCAGCTGCAAGGCCGAGTCGCGTTCCGTCGTGCAATGAAGCGTGCAGTCCAGAACGCACAAAAGGCTGGCGCACTCGGAATTCGAGTCCAAACGTCGGGTCGCCTCGGCGGTTCGGAAATGGCTCGCCGTGAGTGGTACCGCGAAGGTCAAGTTCCGCTGCACACGCTGCGCGCCGAAATCGACTACGGCTTCCGCGAAGCTCACACGGCTGCGGGTCGCATTGGCGTCAAGGTGTGGATCTACACCGGTGAACGCCTGCCATACAAGAGCGAAGCGCAGACCAAGATCGAGCGCGAAGCCGCAATGGCTGTCGGCGAGACCTCCGGTCAGAACCGTCCGCGCCAGGTCGTGTCGAGCCCATCGGCTCCACGCAAGCCCGAAGAGGGCGCTGCCGAGCCGGCTGAAGAGCTCGAGCCATTGGTCAAACCAGCAGACGAAGAGTTCGAGAAACTCCTCGCAGCCGAGGAAGAGATCGACGCCTCCACCCGCACTAAGGAAGAGGCTCCCAACTTCCGTCCCGGCGACGCGGATTAGAGAGTAGGTACGACAATGTTGATGCCCCGCAAGGTTGCACATCGAAAGCACCATCGTGGTCGCATGCGTGGAAACGCAAAGGGCGGCACCGAAGTAACGTTCGGCGACTTTGGTCTCCAGGCTCTCGAGCCAGGCTGGATCACCGCTCGCCAAATCGAAGCAGCACGTATTGCCATGACCCGTCACATCAAGCGTGGCGGCAAGGTCTGGATCAACGTGTTCCCCGACAAGCCAGTAACCGAAAAGCCAGCCGAAACCCGCATGGGCTCAGGCAAGGGCAACCCGGAGCGTTGGGTTGCGGTTGTCCGTCCCGGCAAAGTCATGTTCGAGCTCGCCTTCCACGACGAAGACGTTGCTCGCGAAGCAATCGATCGTGCGATCCAAAAGCTGCCGATCAAGTGCAAGTTCGTTAGACGAGACGAGGGCTTCTAATGGCTAAGAAGAAGAAGCTGGCCGAAATGTCGGATCCAGATCTGAGCTCCTATATCGATGAGATCTCCGAAGAACTCTTTAATCTCCGATTCCAAAATGCGACCGGTCAGCTGAGCAACTCGGCTCGTCTTGGTCAAGCCCGCAAAGACAAGGCCCGCGCTCTCACCGAGTGGCGTGCCCGCGAAATCGCTCGAGCTGAAGAGCTCGAAGCCGAGGAGGTCGCATCATGAGCGACGCTGAAACAACTGACACTGAAGCAACCGACGTTGTTGAAGACGCTGCGCCCGCTGACGCGGCGGTTGCCACTGAGGCTCCTGTGGGGACAGGCCCCGGCGGGGCCCATGTTGCCGAGGAGCGCGAGAACCCACGCAAGGTACGCGAAGGCGTCGTGGTCTCCACTTCGATGGACAAGACAGCTGTTGTCGAAGCCATCGATCGGGTGCGCCATCGCCGCTACGCCAAGACCGTGCAGCGCAGCACCCGTCTGTTTGCCCATGACGAGAACAACGACGTCAACGTCGGCGATCGGGTCCGGATCCAAGAGACCCGCCCGATGTCGAAGAAGAAGCGTTGGCGTCTCGTCGAAATCATCGAGAGGGCCCGTTAGATGATTCAACAAGAGAGTCGTCTCAAGGTTGCCGACAACTCTGGTGCACGTGAAGTGTTGTGCATCAAGGTTCTCGGTGGAACCCGACGCCGTTACGCAAGCATCGGCGACGTCATCGTCGCCACCGTCAAGGACGCCAACCCTGGCGCGGCGGTCAAGAAGGGCGAAGTCGTCAAGTGCGTCGTCGTCCGAGTCAAGAAAGAAATTCGCCGCCCCGATGGCAGCTACATCCGTTTCGACGAGAACGCAGCTGTGCTGATCAACGAGAACAGCCAGCCTCGCGGAACCCGTATCTTCGGCCCGGTCGGGCGTGAGCTTCGCGATAAGAAGTTCATGCGCATCGTGTCGTTGGCACCGGAGGTCCTCTAATGAAGATCAAAAAGGGCGACAAGGTTCGCGTCCTCGCCGGCAAAGACCGTGGCAAGGAAGGCGAAGTTATGTTCGCATTCCCCGCCAAGAACATGGTCATTGTCGAAGGCGTCAACCTCGTCAAGAAGCATCAGCGTCCCCAGGGCGAAGGCCAGCAAGGCGGCATCATCGACAAGGACATGCCAATGCATGTCAGCAACGTTGCCGCCCTCAGCCCCAAGGACGGAAAGCCAACACGTGTTGGTTTCAAGATCCTCGAAGACGGCACCAAGGTGCGTGTCTGCAAACGGACGGGAGCAGAGTTCTAATGGCATCAACAACGCAAGCCATGCCGTCGCTTAAGGCGCAGTATTACGGCGAGATTCAAGCCAAGCTCAAAGAAGACCTCGGTCTTTCCAACATCATGATGGTTCCCAAGCTCGAGAAGATCTCGGTGAACATGGGCGTCGGCGAGGCCGCAATCAACAAGAAGTCACTCGAGGGTGCTCTTGTCGACTTGGCGATTATCACCGGCCAAAAGCCAGCCGTCACGAAGGCAAAGAAGTCCATTGCAAGCTTCAAGCTTCGCGAAGGGCAAACCATCGGTGCTCGGGTCACCCTTCGAGGCGACCGCATGTACGAGTTCCTCGATCGCATCATCTCACTCGCAACTCCGCGTATTCGAGACTTTCGTGGGCTTCCTACGAAGAGCTTCGACGGGCGTGGCAACTACACCTTTGGCGTCAACGAGCAGTTGATCTTCCCGGAGATCAGCTATGACGACGTCGACACCGTTCGTGGCATGGATATCACCATCGTCACCACAGCAATCAATAACGAGCAGGGCAAAGCGTTGCTCGAGGCATTTAGCTTCCCATTCCGAAAGGAAGGCCAGTAATGGCAAAAAAGGCGCTCATTAACAAGCAGCAGAAGACACCAAAGTTCAAGGTTCGCGCCTACACACGGTGCCGCAAGTGCGGTCGTCCGCGCAGCGTGTACAAGAAGTTCGGCCTGTGCCGCATCTGCCTTCGGGAGATGGGTCACGCGGGAGAAATCCCGGGCCTCAAGAAAGCAAGCTGGTAGGGGAGACGCACTATGGCAATGACCGACCCCATCGCAGACATGCTCACCCGTATTCGTAACGCGAATACGGCAATGCACGACGACGTTTCAATGCCGTCGAGCAAGCTGAAGGAGACCATTGCGGAGCTCCTGAAGTCTGAGGGATACATCATGAACTACAGCGTTGAGGACAATCCTTCTGGCCCTGGCCGAATCCTCAGCATTGATATGAAGTACTCGCCGGAGCGCAAGCGTGTGATCTCGGGTATTACCCGAGTGAGCAAGCCTGGCCTTCGCGTGTACCGCAAATCCAACGAGGTCCCACGGGTTCTCGGCGGTCTCGGCGTAGCCGTGCTGTCGACCAACCGTGGCCTCATGACTGACCGCGAAGCCCGCCGTCGCCGCATCGGTGGCGAGGTTCTCGCATACGTCTGGTAGGTACCCATGTCACGTATTGGAAACGCACCGATCGCCATCCCGAGCGGCGTCGATGTCTCGATTAGTGGAACCGACGTCACCGTCAAGGGTTCCAAAGGCGAGCTGTCGATGACGCTGCCCGGTGAGATCACCGCAAGCGTCGACGAGGGAATGGTTCAAGTCGCCCGTCCCGACGACACATCCGCAAGCAAGTCAATGCATGGCCTTGCGCGCACGCTCGTGCAGAACATGGTCGTTGGCGTAAGCGAGGGCTTCGAGAAGAAGCTCGAGATCGTCGGCGTTGGCTATCGAGCTACAGCCAAGGGCAAGAACGCTCTTGAAATGCAGCTCGGCTTTAGCCACCCCGTGAAGATCCAGGCGCCCGACGGCATCGAGTTCGATGTCCCCGAGCAGACCCAGATCATCGTCAAGGGTGTCGACAAGCAGCTCGTTGGCCAGGTCGCTGCTGATATCCGCAAGTGGCGTAAGCCCGAGCCGTACAAGGGCAAGGGCATCAAGTACGAAGGCGAGCGGATTATCCGCAAGGCCGGAAAGGCAGCGAAATAATGGCGAAGAATGTTTCAGCCGAGCGTCGCCGTCAGCGGCAACGCCGCCACTACCGCATCCGCAAGCAGGTGCAAGGAACCGCTGCCCGCCCCCGGCTGGCGGTGTTCCGTTCAAACAAGCACATCGTTGCTCAGGTGATCGACGACGGCACCGGCAAGACCATTGCCTCTGCATCGACGGTCGAAAAGACCTGGGATGGCCGTGGCAACACGGTCGAAGCCGCAACCAAGGTCGGCGAACTCGTCGCGAGCCGTGCCAAAGACGCCGGCGTCGACAGTGTCGTATTCGATCGAGGCGGAAACCTCTACCACGGACGAGTTGCTGCTTTGGCAGACGCTGCACGAGAAGCAGGACTGGAGTTCTAATGGCGTACGAAAACAACAATCGGAACGATCGCGACAAGCGCCGAGGCGGACGCGACGATCGCGAGAACGAGGGTGGCTTGCGCGACTCTCGCGTGATCAACATCAACCGCGTCGCCAAGGTCGTCAAGGGTGGTCGTCGCTTCAGCTTCACCGCTCTCGTCGTGATCGGCGATGGCAAGGGCAAGGTTGGTCTCGGCTACGGCAAGGCCAAGGAAGTCCCGCTCGCAATCCAAAAGGGCACCGAAGAGGCCAAGCGCAACTTGTTTGCGGTTCCTCTTGCTGGAACCACGATTGTTCACCCAGTAATCGGACAGATGGGTGCGGGAAGCGTCATGCTCAAGCCCGCTGCTCCCGGTACTGGCGTAATCGCTGGCGGTGCAGCTCGTGCGATTCTCGAAGAGGCCGGCATTCAAGACGTGCTGTGCAAGTCACTCGGGTCGCCGAATCACATCAACGTTGCTCGGGCCACGATTGCTGGCCTGCAAGAGCTGAAGCGTCCCGACGAGATCGCTCGACTTCGTGGGCTTGACCCCGAAGAGTTCGTTCCTGCCGGTCTACTTCAGGCATACAAGGAATCCGAGCGTGACGGCTCTGACCCCGCAGTTCGCGGCGTCGTCACCGAGGCATAACGGAGTTCAACATGGGCGTTCTCAACATCACTCAGGTGCGTTCCACCATTGGCAGCAAGCCAAAGCAGCGCGGCACAATCCGTGCGCTTGGCCTTGGCCGCATTGGTCGCACCGTAACCAAGCCCGACACCCCCGCGGTGCGTGGCATGATCAGCCGGGTCCCGCATCTGGTGTCTGTCGAGGAGGCGTAATGGCCATCAAGGTTCACGATCTCAAGCCCGCTGAGGGCTCAACAAAGGCAAAGCAGCGCAAAGGTCGCGGCATCGGTGGCAAGGGCGGCAAGACCGCAGGCCGCGGTACCAAGGGCCAGCACAGCCGTGGACGCGGCAAGGTGCGCGTTGGTTTCGAAGGCGGCCAGATGCCGCTGCACAAGCGTGTGCCAAAGCTGCGCGGCTTCACCAACCCGTTCCGGGTCGAGTACCAGCCCGTCAACTTGGACACGATTGCCGAGTCAGGATTGACCGACGTCAACCCCGAAACGCTGCTCGAAAAGGGTCTCGTAGGTAAGAACTCACTCGTGAAGATCCTCGGTCGCGGCGACGCGCCAGCCGGTCTCACGGTGAAGGCTCATGCATTCTCCAAGAGCGCTGAAGAGGCAATTTCGGCTGCTGGCGGCTCAATGGAAGTCCTGCCAAAGCCTTGGGGCGACGCTCCACGCCCACCTGCCAAGGGCAACCAGCACACCAACCGATAGTCCTTAACAAGAGTTCACCCACCGCGCGGGCTGACAGAGGGTCTATTACCGGTACTGTTAGTAAGTACCTAATCGAGAGGAACGACGTGATTTCACGTATCGCAAACATGTTCCGTGTTCCGGATCTTCGCAACAAGATCTTGTTCACGCTGTTTACGCTCGGGTTGTACCGGCTGGGATCGTTTATTCCTGCGCCAGGTATCGACACGTTGGCCGTGCAGGCACTTCGTGAGAACAGCGATCAGCAGGGCGGCATCCTCGCGTACGTTCAGCTCTTCTCCGGTGGCGGTCTGACGACGTTTGCGATTTTTGCTCTCGGTGTCCTGCCGTACATCACGGCGTCGATCATCATGCAGGTGCTCGGTGTTGTTGTTCCTCGTATCGAGCAGTGGCAGCAGCAAGGTGCGGTCGGTCAGCGAAAGATCACCCAGTGGACTCGCTACATGACGATCGCCATTGCCGTAATTCAGTCGACATCGTTCTCGTTCTTGTTCAACCGTGCCGACGGCCTCGGCGGCGGCTTCGTGCTCCTGCCAAAGTTCAACGTCTGGACGGTTCTGCTCGTCGTACTCACCCTCACGGCAGGCACTGCGCTCGTCATGTGGATGGGCGAGCTCATCACCCAAAAGGGCATCGGCAACGGAATGTCGCTGATCATCTTTGCCTCGATCGTCAGCCAGTTCCCCGCACAGTTCTCGGCACTGTGGACCAACCAAGGCCTCGTGGCAATCATTGCCTTCGCCATCATCTTGTTGGCTTCGCTCGTCGGAATCGTCTTCGTCGAGAACGGCCAGCGCCGCATCCCGGTCAACTTCGCAAAGCGTGTTGTTGGTCGCAAGATGTACGGCGGCCAGAGCACCTACATTCCGCTCAAGGTCAACCAGTCAGGCGTTATCCCAATCATCTTCGCCAGCTCGGTGCTGTACCTGCCGAACCTCATCGCAGTTGCTCTTCCGGCAACCGGCTGGGGCGACGCGATCCGCAACTTCGTGAACGACAACCTCGTCGACCCGAACGCACTGCTCTACCTGATTGTCTTCGGCTTCATGATCATTGGCTTCTCGTACTTCTACACGGCCATAACCTTCGACCCTGCAAAGCAGGCCGACACCATCCGTAAGCAGGGTGGATTCGTCCCAGGTATTCGTCCTGGCCCACAGACCGAGCACTACCTCGCTCGGATCCTTACCCGCATTACGCTGCCCGGCGCATTGTTCGTCGCTGCGGTTGCCTTGCTGCCCAACTTGATTATGCGAGCGCTTGGGTTCAACCTTGACGCAGGTCACGGAGGAGGGCTCGGCGCTGCCGGCTTCGGCTTCATTGGTATTTCGATTCTCATCGCCGTAGGCGTTGCGCTCGAGACCATGAAGCAGATCGACAGCCAGCTCATGATGCGTAACTACGAAGGCTTCCTCGGTAAGAAGAAATAGTTAGAAGAGAGGTAGCTAATGGCGCCACGAATTATTGTCCTCGGACGCCAAGGTGCGGGCAAGGGAACACAATGCGCGCGGCTCGTCGACGAGTACGGCATCAAGCATGTCTCTACTGGCGACATGCTTCGAGCGGCCGTCGCAGCGGGCACTGAGCTTGGTCAGCAAGCCGAAGCAATCATGCAGTCGGGCGGCTTGGTCAGCGACGAGATCATGAACGGCATCGTTGCCGAGCGGCTCGCCGAAGCCGACATCACCGAGCACGGCGTGCTTCTCGACGGTTTCCCCCGCACCACCGTGCAGGCAGAAACCCTCGAGAAGATCCTCGCCGACCAAGGCGAAGAGCTCACCGCTGTCGTCAACATCGACGTCGCCCTTGAAGAGGTCACTGCCCGGATGATGGAGCGCGGGCGTGATGACGACACCGAAGAGGCCATCGCCGAACGCCTTCGCAACTACGAAGAGCAGACCGCACCGCTTCTCGACTTCTACGCCGAGCGCAACAAGCTGGTCGTCGTCGATGGACTTGGCGAAGAAGACGAAGTCTTCGCCCGAGTCTGCGGCGCCCTCGCGCTCTAGCCCCTTCTCAAAATCTGTGGTCTGTCAGCCGCGTATGAGCGGCTCAGCGACCACAGATTTTGCCTGAGCCAAGGGTCGCTAGTCCCAGCCCAACTCTTCGAGGCGGTCGTCGTCGATGCCGAAGTGGTGGGCGACTTCGTGGATCACGGTGATGCGGATTTCGTCGATCAGCTCGCTGTGTGAGGAGCACATCTCGCAGAGTGGCAGGCGGTAGATCGAGACCCGATCCGGCAGGTCGAGGTGGCCGTAGGAGTCACGCTCGGTGAGCGGAATTCCCTCGTAAAGGCCCAACAAATCTGGCTCTTCTGGGTGCTGATCCTCCACCACGATCATCACGTTCTCCATCAGCCGAAGCAGATCGTCGTCGAGCGAATCGAGCGATTCGGCCACAACTCGTTCAAATTCGGGAGCGGAGAGCGGATCCATGTGTTAGAGAAACCTCTTTTCCCAGTTGGTTGATCCCCCAGGTGGCGCTAGGTTTAATCGCTGGCCTTGCGCGCGTTCGCGTATCGAACGAGTGCTGTGGCTGTAGGGCTCATAGGAGGATAATTCCACTGGCAAAACCAAAGGAAGACGCAATCGTATTGGAAGGGACCGTAGTCGAGCCCCTTCCCAATGCCATGTTTCGTGTCGAGTTAGAGAACGGCCACAAAGTCTTGGCTCATATCTCCGGCAAGATGCGCATGCATTACATCCGGATTCTTCCCGGCGATCGCGTCCAGGTAGAGCTCACCCCGTACGACCTCGAACGAGGTCGCATCACCTACCGCTACAAGTAGGCAGCTATTCAGTCGCTCCGGCGACACATCAACTCGGTGGCTTCGGCCACATCCCCCAGTCGCTCCGGCGACATGAAGATCGCAAGAAAGGACGCAGCTGTGAAGGTTCGAGCCAGCGTCAAAAAAATGTGTGACAACTGCAGAGTCATCAAGCGCCACGGCCGCGTCATGGTCATCTGCACCAACCCCCGACATAAGCAGAGGCAGGGCTAACGCCATGGCACGTATATCCGGCGTCGATATTCCACGCGACAAACAGGTGCAGGTCAGCCTCACGTACATCTTCGGAGTTGGCCTTACGACCAGCCAGCAGTTGTGCGAGGCAGTCGGCATCAACCCAATCACTCGAGTCCGCGACCTGACCGACACTGAAGTCGCCCAGATCCGTGCCTACATCGAAGAGAACTTGAAGGTCGAAGGCGACCTTCGCCGCCAGACCAGCCAGGACATCAAGCGCAAGATGGAAATCGGTTCCTATCAAGGAATCCGCCATCGTCGCGGCTTGCCTGTTCGTGGTCAGCGCACCCATACCAACGCTCGTACGCGCAAGGGTCCTAAGAAGACCGTCGCAGGAAAGAAGAAGGCTGTCTGATGTCCGATACCGAACCAGAAGCAGCAGCAGCAGAAGCGCCAGCAGCTGCAGAAGCATCGACACCTCCACCGCCGCCGCAGCGCAAGAAGCGCAAGGGTTCAAAGAACATCACCCACGGCGTTGCTCACATCAAGAGCTCGTTCAACAACACGATCATCACCTTCACCGACCAAGAGGGCAACGCATTGTCGTGGGCCTCGGCTGGCAACGTCGGGTTCAAGGGCTCTCGCAAGAGCACCCCATACGCTGCGCAGATGGCTGCTGAGCAGGCTGCTCGCCGAGCCATGGAGCACGGTGTACGTCGGGTTGATGTAGTCGTTCGTGGTCCAGGTTCTGGTCGTGAGACCGCAATCCGCTCGATCACCAACACCGGAATCGAAGTCACGGGAATCAAGGACGTCACTCCTGTCCCACACAACGGCTGTCGTCCAGCCAAGCGTCGGAGGGTCTGACCCATGTCTCGTTACACCGGACCAAAGGCACGCGTCTCGCGCCGCCTCGGAACCAACATTTGGGGAACTAAGGGCGAGACCATCGCTCTTGACAAGCGCCCGTATCCTCCTGGCGATCACGGCCGCACCCGTCGCCGTGGCAACGTCTCTGAGTACTTGCTCCAGCTCCAGGAGAAGCAGAAGGCTCGCTTCACCTACGGCCTTGGCGAGCGCCAGTTCCGCAACATCTACGACGAAGCCAACCGTCGCACGGGCGTTACTGGTGAGAACATGCTCCAGTTCCTCGAGCGCCGCCTGGACAACGTTGTGTACCGCGCCGGCTGGGCCGCAACTCGCCCGCAGGCTCGCCAGTTCGTGAACCACGGACACATCGAAGTCAACGGCAGCCGCGTCGACATTCCGAGCTACCGCGTCCGTCAGGGCGACAAAATCTCCATTCGAGCAAAGTCGCGTAACGGCGTCACGTTCCAGTGGAACATCGACGTTCTCGACCGCGGCAAGCCCGCATGGATCGACGCTGGCTCTGACCAGTACGAAGTCGTTGTACACCAGCTGCCGCTGCGTGAACATATCGACGTTCCGGTTCGCGAGCAGCTCATCGTCGAGCTCTACTCGAAGTAACCGCCAGTCCTTTTATCTGTCCATTTATCAACCCACAAGTAACACCCCGGGTAGTACCCCACTCGGGGGTCGCCTTCGAAGTTCCGAGGAGAACACATGCTGGTTATTCAGCGTCCGACGGTCGAAGCGATCGGAGAAGAAGAAAGCAACGCTCAGAAGTTTGCGATCGGCCCGCTTGAGCGCGGCCTCGGTGCCACGATTGGTGCCTCGCTACGACGAACATTGCTTTCTTCGATCCCGGGCGCAGCGATCACCCAAGTTCGTTTCGACGACGCTCTGCACGAGTTCGACACCATTCCTGGTGTTGCCGAGGATGTCACGGACATCATCTTGAACCTGAAGGACATTGTGCTTCGGGTTCACTCCGAAGAAGCTGTCACGCTGCGCCTTGACGTGCGCGGCCCCAAGGACGTCGTTGCTGGTGACATTCATCCGCACGCCGACGTCGAGGTCCTCAATGGCGACCTGCCTTTGGCCACACTGAACGGCAAGGGTCACCTCGCTATCGACATCACCGTCGATCAGGGTGCGGGCTATGTCAGCGCCGATCGCAACAACACTTCTGAGACCATCGGTGTGATTCCGGTTGACTCGATCTACTCACCGGTTCGCCGTGTGGCCTTCGATGTCACGCCAACGCGTGTCGATCAGCAGTCCGACCTCGACCGTGTCGAGCTCGACATTGTCACCGACGGTTCGATCACCCCTCGCGACGCGCTTGCATCAGCTGGTGCGACCCTTCGCACGCTCGTGCAGCTCGTTGAGGAAATGAGCGACGAGCCTCAGGGTCTCGAATTGGGCGAGATGAGCCCGGTTGTTGCTGGTTCCCCCGATCTCGAGAAGCCAATTGAGGATCTCGATCTTTCCGAGCGTCCACGCAACTGTCTCAAGCGAGCTCAGGTCAACACTGTTGGCGAGCTCCTCGAGAAGACCGAGGACGACTTGTTGGCAATCACGAACTTCGGGCAGAAGTCACTCGATGAGGTCATCGAGAAGCTTGACGAGCGTGGCCTCACCCTTAGAACGAGGGACTAGCCATGGTCGCAACTCCACGGAAGGGGCCCCGCTTCGGCGGCAGCGCCTCACATCAAAAAGCAATGATGGCCAACCTTGTTGCGTCGTTGATCGCTGCTGAAGCAATCACGACCACCGAGGCCAAGGCCAAGGCCATGCGTCCAATCGCTGAGAAAATGATCACCAAGGCCAAGAAGGGCGGGGTGCACAACCACCGTCAGGTCATGAAGTTCCTCGGTGATCGCGAGATGGCGACCAAGTTGTTCGACGATGTCGGACCTCGCTACGTCGACCGTCCCGGTGGCTACACCCGGATCTTGAAGCTCGGGCCGCGCTCAGGGGATAACGCCCCGATGGCACGTATCGAACTCGTTTAGATTCGAATCTGTGGTTGCTGTGCAGCAAATACGCGGCTGAGCAACCACAGATTCCATAGATCATGAAGATGAGAGCCACTGTCGCCTATGACGGCAGTGGCTTTCATGGTTTTGCGATCAACAACGACGTGCGGACCGTGGCGGGCGAGATCGAAGCAGCGCTCCAGACGATCCTTGGCGAGCCGGTGACGATCACGTGTGCTGGTCGGACCGACAAAGGCGTCCACGGCCGAGGCCAGGTGATCAGCTTCGAGGTACCCGAGGGCGCCGATGTCGACCCGGCTCGGATCGAGCGCTCGATCAACGGCCTCTGCAAGCCACACATCGTGGTGCGAGATGTGGGAGCTGTCGGCGACGATTTCGACGCTCGGTTCTCGGCACAGTGGCGCCGCTATCGCTATCAGGTGCTCACGTCGGTGCACGCCGATCCGTTGCGAGTAGGCAGTTCGTGGCACGTGTGGACGCCGCTCGATATCGACGCCATGAACATCGCTGCGGCACACCTGATTGGCCAGCACGATTTCACCTCGTTCTGCAAGCGGGTCAAGGTCGCCGAGGGCGAGCCCGAGAAACACTCGGTGCGCACGGTGCATTCGGCCGAATGGGCCGTAGCCGGCGACGACATGATCGAGTTCTGGGTTCAGGCCGCGGCGTTCTGTCACCAGATGGTGCGTTCGTTCGTTGGCACGTTGGTCGACGTTGGTTCCGGCAGGATCGAACCCGACGCGATTCCCGAGATTATTGCGGCCAAGGACCGCACCGCTGCGGGCCAAGTCGCCCCACCCCACGGACTCACCTTCTGGGAAGTCAGCTACACCCCCTAACACCTGGTGGTGTTAGCTGTGGGACTCAGGTGGCATTGAGCGCCGGGCAACGGACTTGGTGACGCGCTGGCTGAGCGCGGCGGGGAGTCGTGAGGCGAGGTCGAAGAGTTTTGCATCCGGACCAACAAGGGCGCGTCGGCGGTCTCGTTCGACCGCAGTGAGGATCTGACGCGCTGCTTTCTCGGGGCTCGTGAGCGCGATCTGATCGAATCGTTCAACGCTGTGCTCGTAGTTTCGTGCCCGACCGTTGCGGGCAATGTTGGTCTTGATGCCACCGGGGTGAATCGTTGTTGCCGACACCGGAGCGCCTTCGAGCTCGAGCTCCATGCGCAGCGCGTCGGTGTACCCGCGCACGGCGAACTTGGCTGCGTTGTACGCGGACTGCGACGGAATGCTCATGAGTCCAAACACGCTCGAGATGTTGACGATGTGGCCGTTGCCCGATGCCTTGAGGTGCGGGAGAAATGCTTGGGTGCCATGCACGACCCCCCACAGGTTCGTGTCGATGACCCACTCAAAGTCCGAGACGGTCTGGGTTTCGACGAAGTCGACAAGATTGACGCCCGCGTTGTTGATGAGCAGATTCATCCCGTCATGTTCGACGACCGACTGTTCAGCCCACGCATACACCGCATCGCGGCCCGAAACGTCGACGACCGACGTGGTGACGTGGCTCTGCGGTGCGCACAAGTCGGCCGTGCGAGCGAGCCCGATCTCGTCGATGTCGCACAGCGCCAGGTTGCATCCCCGACGGCTGAGGTCGATGGCCAGGGCACGGCCGATGCCCGAGGCTGCGCCAGTCACTGACGCGACGAGCCCCGGACGTAGTTTCATGACCCCCAGTATTTCATGACTGCTCGGCCAAGCGCTCGGCGATGCCCTGCCAGATATCGGGGTCGATGATCATCCCGGCGTGGGTAGAGGAGACCTCGACGTTCTCGGCATCGGGGCTGTGATTGTCGATACATGCCCGCCAGTCGACGATTGCGTCGGCCCGCGAGTAGAAGGCGGTAATCGGCCGGGTCACGGGGCGTTCCATGCGCCTCTCGACGACCGATTCAATCCGCGCGATCTCGTCGGGGGAGTAGAGCGCCGCGCCTCGCGTGTATCGAGGGCCGCCGAAGATCGGGGTGCCGTACGTGATGATGCGGGTGACGAGATCAGGCCGGTCACGGGCCACTTCGCGAGCAAAAATGCCACCGTTGCTCCAGCCGATCAGTGCGCTGGGCCGGCCCGTCGCTACCACATGGCGTTCGACCATCTCGATCGCTGGTTGGAGCATCTTTTCGACCTCGGCTCGATTCGTGCCAAATCCCCAACCAAACGGCTGATGACCAAGCGCACGCAGGGCTCCCCGGAGCGGAAGGCTTGCGAGATCGTTGGTGCCAAAGCCGGGGAAGAGCACGACGGTTTGAGAGCCGCGAGGTAAGCCACTGAGTGTTGGGGCCCGCATTGCGAGGCGAGGTAGTTGCACCAAGCCGACCATCTCCCGAGCGATTTTGGGGCCCGTCGGGGCGGCGAATTCATCGATATCTACCACTGGCATGCAGCGATTGTATTGACTGCACGCGCGCGCGTTGGGCTTGTCGTGCGATTCCTGAAGCGGGGCGTCCTAGCGACGGGTGAGCTGGTCGGCTCTCTTCAGCAAAGTTGGGAGTCGGAACCCGCCAGCCATGGACTGAATCTGGCGGGCAGCGTCTGGTTCGCTTACGCCGACAGCCGTCACATAGAGGGGATTTTCGCTCTCGCCGCGCAAGACTTCGAGCGCATCGAGACCGACGAAGGGATTCTTTGCCACGCCGATCACCGGAGTCGCCGAGTCGAGGCTGTCATAGAGGATCATGCCCAAACCAGGCTTCCCGTCCGGGTCGAGACGCACGTTGCCATCGATGACCACGGTTTCCACAGAGCGCCCCGTTTCGCGGGCGACCGCGTCGAGCGCTGCCAACAAGCACGGCAGCTCACGTTCGAAGAGCCGACCGGGTACGTAGGGTGCAACGTCTTTCACCGTGACCACCGTTTCGTGCAATGGTTCGTCGCTTGAGAACGACGTGAACGCCACCGCAGCACATGTGCCAACGACACCAGCCTCTGTTTCGACATAGCCAACATCGATCGCCACGATCATGCCGGAAAGTCTGTCAGATGAGCGGCCGACTAGACACTTACCTCATTGATGGAGACCCGCGTTGGCTGGTAGTCCCTGTTGTACAGACCTTGCCAGTTCTGCTCATTGGCGAACGCACCGATGAACCAACACATTGGCTCCATCGTGGCCCGTACAACCTTGCCCGCGAAGTCCGGGGTGTCACTTCGGCCCATTTGGTATGCAAGCTCGGCAGCCCGGTGTACTGCGATATAACGCATGAACGGTTGAATAGCCCGACCGAGCAGCGACTTCGAACGCATCAGACGCACCGTCGGGATTCCCCAGGCGTGATAGCCGCGTACGGTTTGGGTGGAGATGTTCTCTTGGGTGAAGCGCATGTCGGCAACCCAATCAGCTCGATCGAGTTCACCCAACTTGTAGAAGTAGGTGCAGATCACACGGCTGTCGCTGTCGCTTCCTCCATCGTCATCATCGTTGTTGTTGACGACATCGCCGAAGGGGTCGTAGGTGACCTCGTCGTCTTCTTCCTCCTCGTCATCGTCGTCGGTGGTGTTGTCGTTGGTGGTGGTGACGACGTCGCCGAAGGGGTCGTAGGTGACCTCGTCGTCGTCGTCGTCGT
>CAZMYN010000011.1:0-22529 GCA_964570495.1 uncultured Acidimicrobiales bacterium
CATAGCCAATCGATGCGGTCGCCGACACGATGGTTCCCGATGCCCGCACGACGCGGACTGGTTGGTTGACCATGATGGCGTTCGGCAACGTGATGAGATCGCGGTCGGCGGTCTGGATCTCGGTGTGGAAGAGACCGCGCTCGGTGACTCGACCCATCTGGCCTTGGACCTCGATGAAGTCGCCTGGCTTGAAGCTGCTCACCGAACGCAGCATCAGCCCGGCCATGGCGTTGGCGATGATCGACTGTGACGAGATGGCGAGTGCGCCGGTGACGATAAGGCCGAACAGCGAGAACGCGAGGTCTGAGTCCGACCCGTCGGGCAGAACAAAGATGACAACCAACAGTCCGAGCAGAGCAATCACGATCGGCGCGATCTGTGCCTGGAAGTGCGTCTCCGACGCGTCAGGGCCCAAGCGCTTCTGGAGTACCCAGCGCACCAGCACGATGATCAGGACGGTTATGGCCGCAGTCGCGAGCGCCGGAAACCAATCCGAGAGCATTGCCTGGGTCGCCTGTGCAATCACGCTCTTGTGTCTAGCGCATCACCAATTCCTGGTCGCGCATTGAACGCGGAGTTCACCCGTGTGTGGCGCGTCGGGTTCAACGCTTCGTCTCGACTCCTCGAGCAATTCAGCCAATGCGCAACGGTTCAGGAACCGGTATCGGCCGGTTCAAGCCCCAGGTGCACATCACCCTCTGGAGCTGAGTTAATCGAGTCGACGAAGTGTGCCGTCGAACTCGAGGAACACCGCTTCAGGGGGAATCACCATTACGGCGAAGTCTTCGGCGATCTCGACGTCGAGGAAATCGTCGACCCCGTCGTAGATGACCATCCGGACGAAGCTTCCTGGGTCCGAGGCTTCATAGGTGCCGGGGGCAATGTCCATCCCGACGAGCACGCGGCCGCCATCGCGAAGCGCGAGGGCGTTGATTGGCCCAGAGGCCTCCACGCGAGTGCCGGGTTCGCCGAATGTCGCGAAGTCCACGCCGGAATGGACGTTGACCGTGCGGGGACCTTCGCCGTCAGGTCCACCGATCCGGCCGACGTTGCCGCCCTCGCTGTCGATCAGGCGAGGCAGCTCGGTCGTCCGGTAGAAGCCGAACGGGATGTCAACGGGAACGTTGTAGGAACCTGCCGCTACCGAGATCGCCGCCGTGCCTGCTTCGTACCGGTTCACTCCACACGACCGAAGGAGTTCGGCCGGTCCGGTGATGACGCACCAGTCGAGCCCGGCGCCGCCGCGCACAGTGTCGCCGTTGGTGACGGTGACACGATCTGATCCGTTGCCTCCATGGACGTCGTCGATGCCGGCGCCCCCGTTCACCTCGTCTCGACCTGGGCCACCGCGGATCCAGTCGCGGCCTTCGAGACCGAACAAGCGATCTTCGCCCGGGCCACCCTGCATACGGTCCCAACGGTCGGTGCCGAAGATGAGGTCGTCGCCCGCGCCGCCGAATATGCGAGCTCCACGCTCGTCTTCACTTGTACTGCGCAGGTTGAATACCCGAGAGTTTCCAAACAACTCATCGTTGCCTTGTGCGCCGAAGATGATGTCGAAACCCATTCCTCCGTGCACGACATCGTCACCTTGTCCGGCACAGATGATGTCGTCACCGCCGCTAGCGGTGATGAAATCATCGCCTTGTGCGCCGAAGATGACGTCGTCTCCCGGCGTTCCCGTGATGCGGTCGTCGCCCGGCGTTCCGACGATCGTTGCGACTTGGCCGTCGCAGAGAATGGGTTGGGCAGCGATCGGTGAGGTCGCTGCGAGCGCTCCCACCAGCGCTAGTCCAAGAAGGGGTATGAAGAATTTCCGAGCCATGAGGGCCGCCTTTCGTCAACGTCCCATCACCGTATGTTGACGAAGGCTTGGCGGGCAAGGGATTCGCCGGGGGAGCACTCCCCCCAATCTGCAAAAACTAAACGGCTACGAGCTCGCGCTATTCATGGTGCGCCAGACACGTTGTGGAGTGACCGGGATCTCAATATGGGTCACGCCGAGATGCGCCAGCGCATCGACCACGGCGTTCTGGACAGCGGGCGTCGACCCGATCGTTCCCGACTCGCCAATGCCCTTTGCGCCGAGGGGGTTGCGATCGGTGGGCGTCTCGAGCGCAATGCGCTCGAAGCTCGGAAACTCCGACGCTGCGGGGAAGGCGTAATCCATGAAGTTGGCGGTCAGCGGGTTGCCGTCCTCGTCATAGGTGAACGTCTCCATCAGTGCATGGCTGATGCCGCTACTCACGCCGCCGTGGACCTGACCCTCGACGATCGTCGGGTTGACGATGACCCCTGCGTCGTCGCATGCAACGTGACGGATCGGGGTGACCTGGCCCGTTTCCCGATCGAGCTCGATGACCGACAGGTGCACCCCGAACGGGAACGTGGCCGCAGGTGGTTTGAAATCGGTTTCGGCAAGGAACACCGAGTCGGCCGACTCGTCTTCGGCCCGCTCGGCAATTTGGCCCCAGCTGACCGACTTTGCCGGCGTTCCTGCAACAGCGAATGTGCCTGCCGTCGTGTCGAGCACGATGTCGTCGACGCTCGCCTCGAGAATGTTCGCCGCGACTTCCTTCGCCATGTCGACCAAACTCTCCGACGCGTTGAAGATCGCGCTGCCGCCGACCTGCAACGATCGTGAGCCACCGGTACCGCCGCCGCGTTTGACCTCGTCGGTGTCGCCGTGGCGCACCTCGATCTTCTCAAACGGAATTCCAGTCACGTCGGAGGCGACCTGAGCGAACGCGGTGCCGTGGCCTTGGCCGTGGGCCGACGACCCAGTGAGTGCGATTGCGGTGCCGTCGGGGCGCACCTGCATACTTCCGAATTCACCGGCACCGAACGGGTTTGCGATCTCGACGTACACGCACCAGCCCAAGCCGAGCAGCGGGGCGCTGGGGTCGTCGATGCGGCGGGCTTGTTCGGCTCGGAGCTCTGCGTAACCAGCCTCGGCTAGTACGAGATCGAGTGCGGTCTCGTAGTCGCCCGAATCCATGTTGGCACCGGTCGGAGTTGTTACCGGGAATTGTTCGGGCGCCCAGAGATTGCGGCGACGAAGCTCGGCCGGGTCCATTCCAATCTCGGCGGCGAACACGTCGATGATCCGCTCGATCGCGATCGTCGCTTCGGGACGGCCAGCGCCTCGGTACGCGCCGATCGGTGTCGTGTTGGTGACGACGGATTGAGCCGAGAACGACACGCCCGGAATGTCGTAGGTGCCGGTCGCCACGATCTTGCTGAGCAACGGCAGGATCGCACCGATGATCGGGTAGGCCCCGGCGTCTTGAATCATGTGGCAGTGATATGCCTGGAGGTCACCATCGCGTGAACCGCCGAGCTTGACCGTGTTTTGCAGCGCACGCGCATGCGCCAGGTTCAACATGGACTCCGAGCGGGTCTCGGTCCAGCGCATGGCTCGATCGTGATGGCGGGCGAGGGCGGCAACGACCATGTCTTCGACATACTGGCCGTTCTTTGCCCCGAAGCCTCCGCCAACGTCGGGGGTGATGACGTGAACCTGCTCGGGTTCGAGGCCGAGTCCCCTAGCAAGGCCGTCGCGGGTGCCGTGAGGGAACTGCGTGCACGCCCACTGGGTGAGCCGAGGCGAGCCGTCGACCTCGCTCCACTCGGCAATTGCAGCCCGCGGCTCGATCGGCGCGCCGCTCAGCCGAGGATTCATAAACGTGAGCTCAACCGTTACTTCGCAGTCGGTGAAGATGTCGTTCTCAACGTCGCTCGGTATGGCAAAGGTCGTGTTGGTGCCGACGTCAGGAAACAGGACTGTCGTGTCGGCAACCGCATTGTTGAGGTCGAGCACAACGTCGAGCGGTTCGTAGTCGATGATCACCGCTTCGGCGGCGTCGACCCCCGCTTCAGGGGTCTCCGACACGATGGCCACGACCGCTTCGCCGACGTAGCGGACCCGGTCGACGGCCAGCCAGGTGCGGGTCATCTCTTGGTTGAGCATCGGGTGGCCGGGCGGTTGGGGCGTCAGGCTGAGTGTCTGTGCCGTATGGACGGCCACGACGCCCGGCATGGTGGCGGCCTCGGCGGTGTCAATGTCGGTCAGGGTCGCGTGAGCCATGGTCGAGCGAACGAACGTCACGTGCAGCGCATCAACCGGGCTGATGTCGTCCATATACTCGCCGCCGGTCGTCAGCATTCTCGGGTCTTCTTTGCGGATGACTCGGGTACCGATAAGACTCACAGCTGCTCCTTGTTCTGAGACCCTAACCTTCGCCCGCGACCAGCCGGACAAGAAAGTTCGACGGGCATTACTTCTCGGACAGGTAGGCAGCGATTTCGTCCTCGGTCAGAGAGAACGTCTCGCGGAGTCCAGCGGCGATCACCGCGACGTAGCTGGGGTCGGGGTCTTTGGGTTCGAGGTCTGTTCGAGGTGTGGTGATGGTGAATATCGGCTCGCCGTTTTCGTGGGTGCCGAGCGACAGGACTCGTCCGTAGCGAGCGTCGGAGTAATCGATGTGGCCGTGTTTGACTACCTCGGGCACCGAAACCTCTACGGGGTCACGCTTTTGAGATTCTTGGGCGTGGATATCGGCGAACTGGTCAAGCGTGATCCGGTACAACCGGCAATAGGTCGCGCACGCCGTGTTGGTTTCATTGTCGAGAAAGGCAATGCCGCCCCCATTCCACCTCGCCGACGGGTACGCAAAGAACAATCGGTGAGCCACCACGAGCGAATCGAAATCTGTCGGAGGCGACGGGTCGCGTGCACCACGTTCGCTCAGGAGGGTCCCGACGATATCTTCTTGTCCGCCGCGCAAGTACAGCGTCAGGCGGGCATAACAGAGGTTCGAACCGAACGCCGCGTACCAGAGGTAAGTCACCGTGATCGAGCCTCAGCTCATTGACCGGCGTAGCGCAGGATGGTGATCGACAGCGGCGGGAGGACGAGCCAGATCGATTGCTCGTAGCCGTTGTGATGATGCTCGGTGGTCTCGAAACGCGTGGGTTGTTCGAATCCTGACCCACCAAACTCGGGAGCGTCGCTGCACAGCAGGAGGTCCCACGCGCCCGCTACCGGAACGCCGGTCATGACCGTCTCGCGAGGCACTGGTGTGGCGTTCATTGCGAACACGACCATGTCGCCGTTGCCGTCCTCGCGCAAAAAGGTGATGATGCTGCGAGCATTGTCGTTGGCGTCGATCCATCGAAAGCCGTCCGCCTTGGTGTCGTTGACATGTAGCGCTGGCACTTGCGTGTATGCCCGATTCAGCGCTATCACCCACTGCAGGATTCCCTCGTGGTCGGCGCCGAGCGTGACCTCCCAGGGGAGGCTCTCATCGTGTTGCCACTCGGTCCACGGGGCAATCTCGGCGCCCATGAACAACAGCTTCTTGCCGGGCGTTGCGTACTGATAGCCGTAGAGCATTCGCAGGTTCGCGAATTGCTGCCAGCGATCCCCGGGCATCTTGGAAAGCAGTGAGCTTTTGCCGTGGACGACCTCGTCGTGGCTGAGTGGGAGCAGGAAGTTCTCGCTGAACCCGTACATGGGACGAAAGGTCAGCTTGTTGTGGTGGTACTTGCGATTTACAGGCTCTTCCTCGAAGTAGGCAAGGGTGTCGTTCATCCAACCCATGTCCCACTTGAAGCCGAAACCAAGACCGCCCTCGTGCGTCGGGCGCGTCACTCCGGGCCACGCGGTCGACTCTTCGGCGACCATGATGATGTCGGGAAAGATCGAATACATCTCGTGGTTGAGTTGCTGAAGGAACGTTGTGGCCTCGAGATTTTCACGGCCGCCGTAGCGGTTCGGGATCCAGTCGTCGCCGCGGCTGTAGTCGCGGTAGAGCATCGATGCAACGGCATCGACCCGGAGGCCATCGATATGGAAGGCCTCGAGCCAGAATCGGGCGCTCGAGAGCAGGAAGCTTCGGACCTCATGGCGTCCGTAGTTGAAGATCGAGCTCTTCCAGTCGGGGTGGAAGCCCTCTCGCGGGTCGGCGTGTTCGTAGAGCGCCGTTCCGTCGAACGCGTTGAGGGCGAAGTCGTCGGTCGGGAAGTGGCTGGGGACCCAATCAAGGATGACGCCGATGTCGGCGTTGTGGAACGCATTGATGAGGTCCATCAATTCGTTGGGTCCGCCGTAGCGCGATGTCGCTGCGAAGTACCCGGTGGTTTGGTAGCCCCACGATGAGTACAGCGGGTGCTCGGTCAGCGGAAGAAACTCGACGTGGGTAAAGCCCATGGCGGCGACGTGGGTTACGAGTGCGTCGATGTGTTCGGTGTAGGTCAGCAGCTCGCCCTCATCGGTGCGACGCCACGAGCCCAGGTGCACTTCGTAGACCGAGATGGGTGCGTCCCAGCGGTTTCGTTCGCCTCGCTTGGCCATCCACTCGTCGTCGGTCCACTCGTGGTTCAGGTCTGCGAGTACCGACGCGGTGCTCGGGGCGGTCTCTGCTTGAAAGGCCATCGGGTCGGCCTTTTCGACGACCGTTCCGCGCGCACCCGTGATGAGGTACTTGTACTTGCTGCCCTCACCAATGCCGGGAATGAATCCATCCCATACGCCGCTCGATCCGACCGGTCGAAGCGGCTCGCCAGGATGAGTCCACCCGTTGAAGTCGCCGATGAGGCTGACGGATTGCGCGTTGGGTGCCCACACCGCAAAGCGGGCCCCGCCAACTCCGTCGACGTGTGCGAGCCGGCCGCCGAGTCCGTCCCAGAGTCGGGTGTGATCGCCAGCATTGAAAAGGAACTGGTCATCCGCGTCGAACCAGGTTCCTGGATCGGGGGAGTTCAATTCCGGCATCACGGCGAGGTTAGGTGACTCTCAGAGGTGAAGCGTCAATGAGGTCGTCGCCGGTTCCGCCGCGCACGAAATCGGTTGGGTCAATCTCGACGAGCCGATCGTTCGCCCTGCCGCCGCCGAGCTCATCAGCACCCGGCCCACCGGTCAACACGTCCATGCCGTTCTCGCCAAAGATCACGTCGTTGCCGCCTTCGCCATCGATCGTATCGGGGCCGTCGCCGCCGAGCAGCTCGTCGGCACCTCGTCCTCCAAAGATGATGTCGGCTCCTGCTTCGCCGTTGGCTTTGTCGGCACCTCGTCCACCGCTGATCACGTCAGCGCCGAAGCCGCCGAGGAGAACGTCGTTGCCAGCTTCACCCAAGATGTCGTCGTCGTCGCCGTTGCCGCTGAGCTCATCGTCGCCAGAGCCGCCGAGTATGAGATCGTTGCCGCCAGACCCGGCAACCACGTCGTTGCCCGGACCAGCGAGGATCACGTCGTTCCCGCCGAAGCCCACGATTCGGTCGTCGCCCTCGAGGCCGCAAATCACGTCGTCGCCTTCGGTACCGATGAGCACGTCGTCGCCGGAGGTTCCGAGGATCGTGCAGATGGTGGGCGTGTTTACTTCGCACGCGTTTCCGATTCCGTCGCTGTCGGCGTCGAACTGTTCGTCTTGGCTGGTCGTTGGGCAGTTGTCGATGAGGTCGGGGAATCCGTCACCGTCGATGTCGCCGCGCGGCCCGTCGAGAGAATCGCCGTCGCAGCGATCGGGACGTCCATCGAGGTCGGCGTCGCGCAGGTTGTCGGTGCGAACGGTAGGGCACGGGTCGAGTACATCGACGAGCCCATCTCCGTCATCATCGGAGTCGCACAGGTCAGGTGTGCCGTCGCCGTCGACATCGGTCGGAAACGGATCGAACAGCTCGCAGGCATCGTCGGGAATAGCGTCACCGTCGGCGGTGACCCGCAGTGCAACGGTGCTCGACAAGGCCTCACGGTCGGTCTCGACGGTCACGGTCATCTCGTGGGTGCCAATGCCGACCCGAGCTGGATCGAGTGTGGTTTGTTGGCCTGCGGCGATGAGTTCGCCGTCCACGCTCCAGGTGACCGTTGCGCCGCTGCCTTGTCGCGTGACCTCGATGTCGGCTGCGAGTAGGACAACTTCGCTCAGCACCGCGTCGACGTCGTTGGTGTTGATGCTCACCAGCTGCGTGTTGGCGATCGGAGCCGGAAGGGTATCGACGAGAGTGTCGGGTCCTGCAGAGTCGATGATGACCCCGGTGCCTTGGGTGAGTTCAGATAGCGCGAGCCCCTGCTCTGGAGTCGAGGCAATGAGGGTGACTTCGGCGCTCGTCGCCGCGATTGCTGCCCGGAGGAGGTCGACGTCGTCTTGGGATGCATTGGCCATATCGAGCTGAACGGCGCGGATCAAGACCGTGCGGTCCTCGACGGTCGGAGTGAAGATCGTGGTCGTAGCGGCGACCGTGTCGGCGAGGTCGCGAACACTGGTGACCCCGAGCGTGGTCGAGAATTCGGCGATTGCGTCGGCGAGATCTTGTCCGCTGGTCGTGTAGGAGGCCGTGATCGGGTCCTGCAGAGCCCGCTCCTCGACTTGCTCCTCGACTTGATTCGGGGCTGGCTCACCGATGAGCGGCTCTTGGTCCACGAGTTCGATCGGTGCGCTGTCATCGGCGATTGCTGGCGAGACGGTCGTTGTTGTGGTCACCGGGGGAGCGCTGGTGCGAACAGGGAGAACCGCAACGGAAGGGTTGACGTCGCCGAGGCGATGCGTGTTGATCCAGAACTCTGCGCCATCGGCGAGCGCCTCGTGGCTTTCGCGGTCGACGTTTGTCGTTCCGAGGACGAGCACGATCTCGGCTGGAGCTCCAGGTGGGCCTGCGGCTGGAGTCGCGACCGGCATAAGGACTTCGAGTAGGTCGGCAATGACCTCGGTGCCGGGTTGGTTCGGGGTGGCATGGAATTGGTTGCCGCTCGTCAGCCAGGGGTCGGCGTGGTCGAGGCGGTGGCCCTCGAACGCATCGGTTGTCTCGACGAGCACCAACGCAAGATCGGCCATCGACTCGACCACCGAGTTGCGAACGGCGCGGGCGGTGTCGTACACCGAACGAACCTGAGCGTTGCCGTCGGTCGATGGGTTACAGCACGATGATCCGAGCGGCAGGGGATTGCTCGAAACCGGGTACGGGGGAGCGACCAACACGATGTTGGCGTTCGGCGCTTGGCGTTGGATTTGCTGGAGCAGCGATCGTAGGGAGAAGAACGAGTTGGCGGCCGTGGCCCGCGCGAGCCCAGCGTCTTCGCTGCAGGTGGTTGCCGATCGGGTTTCGGGCTCGAGGCATGCAGCCACCAAGCTCGGCAAGTCGAACTCCAAGCCAATCCCGCCCAAGACGACCACGTCGACACCAGGATCGATCTGCGGGACCTGGGATTGCCCGACGCTGAGCAGCGTTGCTCCAACACACGACTCGTTCTGGACCACGACGACCGTATCGGGAGACCGACGAGCAGCCTGTTCGACGGGTCCGTTGGTCGACGTTGCACAGGCGTCTGCTCGCAGCGGCGCAATAGCCGGCGCGCCGAGCAGTCCGTCTCCCAAGACCGCCACGTGCGCGCTGGGCAGAATCGAGGCAGATTCGGCGACGATCGGTGGTAATCCGGCGTTGTTTTGGCCCGACACCGAGTCACCGGACAGCACTGTTGCTGTAAGGATCGTTGCCAGCAAAGCCGCGAGGGCGCGCCGAGCAGTCGAGGGGCTAGCAGGCATCTCGAAATGCTACGCGCCGTGGCTAGGTGAATCGGGGAGGGTTCTTCCTAAGATTCGCCCGCCAACGGTCGATTGAAGCCCATGAGTACTGCACCTCCACAAGCGCCAGCATTCCCGAGCACGCCGTCAACCCTTCAAGAACTGGGTGTTGCGGCTTCGCTTATCGAGGACATCATCCTCCAGCGTCTCGTAATCGATGGACGATCATCGGTGTCCCGCATGGCTACGGCTACGGCACTGTCGGTCGGCATCGTCGACACGACTGTCGACGGTCTGCGCCAACGCCTCCTGCTCGAGATCCAGGGCATGGATGGCCGTGACTACATTCTCGCTCCGACCGAGAAGGGCAAGGTCGAGGCCGCCAGCCGTGCAGCAGCGATGGCCTACGCCGGCGCTGCTCCCGTGGCGCTCGATGCGTACACACGACAAGTCGAGGCCCAAAAGGGTCGCTCACCAATTACTGAGGCAACGCTCACCGAGGCGTTCAACGATCTGATTATCGAACCGGGCTTCTTCGACGAGCTCGGTCCGGCACTTGTGTCGAAGGGCGCTGTCTTCTTGTACGGCCCTCCGGGAACCGGTAAGACCTCGCTCGCAGAGCGCATGATCAAGATGTACAAGGACCCGGTGTTGATCCCTCGTGCGGTCGAGTTCGACCGTGCCGTAATCACCGTGTTCGATCCGTCGATTCACGAGGCTATTAACCCTCAGCCCGAGGGGCTTGATGGTCGCTGGGTGCAGTGCCTACGCCCATGCGTGATCGTTGGTGGTGAGCTCACCGCCAAGCAGCTCGACCTCGAACGAGATGACTCGACCGGCGTCTACCGTGCACCGCTCCAGATGAAAGCCAACAACGGCATCTTCGTGATCGATGACTTCGGCCGCCAGAAGATGACCCCGGAAGCTCTCCTCAACCGATGGATTGTTCCGCTGTCTCGCAGCGTCGACTTCTTGACCCTCGCTCACGGTGCATCGTTCACGATCCCGTTCGAAGCAAAGGTCGTGTTCTCGACGAACATGCGCCCCGATCAGCTCGGCGATGATGCGTTCGCTCGTCGTATTCCGAACAAGGTATTTGTTGGTGCGATTGAAGCGCCAGCGTTCGATCAGATCCTCGCTGCTGTCTGCAAGGGCATGGGTATTGGCTGCAACCAAGAAGCAGCTGACTACTTGAAGGCTCTGATCATCGAGCAGACCGGCACGGACCTGCGTCCGTACTACCCGGCTGACTTCGCGAAGACGTTGCTTGCGATCTGTGAGTACGAGGGTCGTCCCAAGGTTCTCGATCGCAACGCGATCGACCGCGTGGCCAACATCTACTTCACCAAGAACGACGACGCTGGCTCCTGGGAAACCCAGGCAATGGTCGCCTAGCGGTTTGTCTCCCGGGTTGTTCTGACCGCCTGCAGAGGCAGCGGCTGAGTCGCGGGAACTGCGGAGGACTTTTCGACGTCATAGTCCACAAGACAGTGATTTCGGAGGTAGCGAAGGTGACTCTTTTTCGGTGGCGGTTCCGTGTGGTGATGTTGATCGTCGCGGCGCTTGTGTTGGCGAGCTGCAGCGGTTCGCCCGACTCAGACGCTGCTGAAGTCGAGCAGCTTGATGACGTTGTCGCGAGCGCCGAAGCGACCACGACGACCGTGGCGCCGTTCAACCCCAATGAGGGCGTTCGGTCAAACGCGTGGCATCTCCAAACGCTCTCCCCGGATGGGGGCTCGTTGCTCGTCGTCGCAGGTACGGGCGGTTGCAAGAGCCATCGAGGCTTCGACGTAGAGACCACGGCATCGGTGGTGACGATCAACGCCACGGCGTGGCTTCCTTCAGGTAATGATGTCGAGTGCACCTCTGAGGGCCGAGTCAACCGCGCGCTCGTCCAGCTCGACGCTCCACTGGGCGATCGCCAGCTAGCGGGCTGTCTGACTGGCAACTGCCGCGATCTCGACTACACCTTCGGGGTCAATAGCCTCGAAATCGTCGCAAGCGACCAATACGTTGTTCGGTCTTCCTCGACCACGACCGAAATATTCGACGCAGGCTCGGGTGAGCGAATCGTCGAGGCTCCGAATGCGTGGGATCAAGTCCTGGCTGGCGATCTTTTGCTCATCGACGATGGGCGAGAAGAGACCACAACGGCAATTCAGCCCGACACAGGCGAAGTCGTGTGGGAGACAACAGGCTCCCTCATCACCGCCGATGAAGAACTGGTGCTCATCGACCGCGGTGGCAGACTCGTTGCGTTTGACGCCGCGACAGGGGAGATGTTGTGGAACGTAGACACGTTGGGCTTGAGTATCGCGATATTTGGCGAGTCGCTCATTGCCAACGTGTTCGACGGGGACGGCCGAAGACTCGTTGTGCTCGAGAAAAGCACCGGTGAAATTGCGACTACTCAGCGGTTCGCCGATGACTTCAACAGCTCTCTGTTTGCCTTCGACGATGGGGTTGTGGTCGTTGGAGAGCGCCAAGCGGTGGTGTTCGATACGGCGGGCAACGAGATCTTTCGGACGGACGGAGGGCTAGGCACAGGTCTTGTCGATGGCGGTGACCTTGTCCTCGTCAGCGACTCGATTGTTCGAATGGACCCGCGCCAGAGGGCAAATCCCGTGGCTTGGAGAGCTGCGAACGCTGCTGTTGGTTTGGAGTCAGCTGAAGTGGTGGTCCTTACCGCTGGCAATGTTGCTCTGGTAAATGCGAACACTGGCGATGAGACGTGGTCGACCCCGATTGACTCGACCGTGGAGATGATGGCCGCAGCGCTCACAACCGACCGAGTCATAGTTCGGACTTCGCTGTTCGTTGCTTCCTTGGATCGAGCGACCGGAGAGCTGGAGTGGTGGACAGAAGTCGAGCCTGATTCATCCTTCGAGACCGTTATCGAGAATTAGTCCGCAAGGCAACGAAATGCTCAGCGACCGCGCTAGCCAGCGAAGAAGAAGCCAATCACGATAAAGAGCGCTGCTACTCCGCTGAACTTGGCGAGTCTCGCGAACCGTTGCGGCGTGAAAGTGATCAGGTGGCGCAGCGTCGGGTTGCCAATCCGACTCGCGAATCGCTCGTTTGATGCACCGACAAATTGCAGTGCCAAAGCAATCACGCCGAGCGCTGCAAACGTCCAGAATGTCGTTGGCCACTCGCTGCTCGACCTGCCGACGTAGAAGCCCCAGGCTGCGCCGCCGACCGCACCGACAACGAGCATTCCAATCGTGATTCTTCGGTCCTCTTGGCTGCCCGGTGATGGCGAGTCCTGCGGCTCTCGAACTGATTTCTCGGAACCGCCTCGGGCGAAGGTCTCCACCACGAGTTCAATAAACCCGCTGACAAGAAACTCGAGCAGAAGTTCAATCACGCGTCTAGTTTCCCACCTGCCGCCGAGAAGGGATCAGACGGTGCGGACCACGATGCTGTGCCAACCCTCGGCACCGTCGGGCGCGGGGTTGACGGGAATTGGTGACTCGGTGACGCCGTTCTTGTCGGTGGCGCGCACTCGGATGAGCCAGTCGCCGGGCTCGGCGTTCCACTCGTGGCGCCACTGCACCCAAGTCTCGTCGGTCTCGGTATTGGCAAGCTCGACTTCTTGCCAGGCCGAATCGTCGTTGAGTGACTCGTCGACGTCTTGGCCAATGTAGACCTCGACCCGTTCAATGCCGATGGTCGGCGACCACGCAATGCCGCCCAACGTGTTGGGGCCCGCAGCGAACTGCGTTTGGTTCTGTGGCAAGTCGATTCGTGAACTGGTCTTGATCGGGCCTTCCTTGCCCCAGCCGAGCGGAATCCAGTGGCCGTCAACACCGATCCAGTCGGTGATTTCGATCTCGCTGATCCACTTGGTTGCCGACACGTAGCCATAGAGGCCAGCCACGACGATGCGGGCGGGGAAGCCATGGTCGATGGGGAGCGGCTCGCCGTTCATCTTGAGCGCGAGCATTGCGGTGCGGCCATCGAAGGTGAGCGGCAATGGGAAGCCGCAGGTGAACCCGTCGACCGAACGGCTAAAGAACTGGTGCTCGGGGTTTGTTGGGTCTTGGACTCCGGCCTCTTCGAGCAGCTCAGCGAGGGGGATTCCTTCCCACACGGCGTTGCCCACTAGCGGGCCGCCGATCGGGTTCGACACGCAGGAGAGCGTGACCTCTTCGGTCACCAAGTCCCGTGCAAGGAGCTCTTCGTAGGTGAAGCTGATCGGGTTGTCGACGTATGGGCCGCCGATCGACAGCGTCCAGGTCGAGGGGTCGACTTGGGGCTTAATGATGGCGGTATCGATCAGGTAGAAGTCGTCGTTGGGGCTGATTGGCGTGATGCGTGATGTGATGCCGGTGAGGTCATCGAACGCACCGACTGGCAAGTCGATCGGGGGAGTGAACGCATCGGTCGAGCCGGGGACAGTCGTGCCGGTTGTGCCGGCGAGGATCTCATTGCGGGCTCGTTGAGCAGCGCTGGTCCTGCCGATGCGGCTGCCGAGGGTGAGAGCGGCCGTGCCAGCTGCGGCACCACCGAACGCAAGGACGCGGCGGCGTCCGGCTGTTTGGCTAAGTGGCTGTCCGGGTGTAGCGACCACCTGGGGGTCGCCTTCGGTTGGACGCAGGATCTGCAAGAGACCCAGTGTCACGAGCGCACCAACAAGCGCACACACCAAGGCAACAATCCACGAGGCGGCTGCGTTGGTCATCTCGCCACGAGCAGCAGCAAACCCGCCAAGAATGCCGAACACGGCGAAACCGATTGGCACGGCCTTTGTCTTCGTTAGCTGGGTAATCGCGAGCCAACCACCAACGGCGATCGCGCCGACGATGATTCCACCGACGAGCAGAGGCTTTTGCCACGCACCGATGTTGTTGATGCTCGTGGCGATAACGCTTCCGGGGGTTAGGTCGATGAAGAGGTTGCCAATGCCGACGACGAGCGATTCGAGGCTTTCGCTGAACCGGGCGATGAATTCTCCGAGGCTGAGAGCAATGGCCGCGCCGAGCGCGCCAGCGATCCATGCTCGCCCGTTGCCAATTTGCTCGTGGGACTCGGGAAGTTCAGTTGGTTCGATCGTTTCGGTAATGGTCATTGGTAGTCCATCGCTGTTCTATCGATGTCAATCGATGTATCAGTTTGACATTTGTCTCTAGGGCTAGGGTGCAATCTCATGGATCGTTCCGCACTCTTTCACCTAGGTTGGGACTCTGAGTGGGAAGAAAAGCTGCAAAATCTTGAAATTTCGGGTGAACCGGGGCGAATTAGCCGGGTTGAGCGTGGCGAATCCGATGTGATGATTGCCAGCGGGACCGTTCGAGCGCTGTCGGATTCCCAGCGATCGCAGTCTGCGTTGGCTCCAGTAACGGGCGATTGGGTCGTTGTTTCACAAGGCGAAGAGGCGTGGACGATCGAGGCGATCGTCCCGCGTGAAACCTCGCTCGTACGCCGAGATCCCGGCGAACGTGAAGAGGAACAGCCGCTTTCGGCCAACATCGACGTGGTTTTTCTCATACATGGATTTGATCGGCCATTTCGCGCCGGGAAGTTAGAACGATTTTTGGTGCTCGCCTGGAACTCGGGCGCCACGCCGGTGGTCGTGTTAACCAAGGCCGACCTCTCAACCGACGACGAACGCGAAAATCTCGTCGGGATTGTCGAGGCGGTAGCGCCTGGGGTCGAGATCATCATCACGAGTATTGAAACCCGCCAGGGGCTCGATTCCGTCCAGGATCTTCTCAAGCCCCATAAATCGGGCACGTTGCTCGGCGAATCGGGGGCGGGCAAGAGCTCGCTGGTCAATGCGCTTCTCGGCAACGAAACCCAAGAGACCCAACCCGTCCGTGGCGGCGATTCGAAGGGCCGCCACACCACCATCACCCGAGACCTTTTGGTGCTCGATGGTGGCGGAATCCTGATCGACACTCCGGGTGTTCGTGCAGTGGGCTTGTGGGACGCTCACGATGCTTTGCTTCGGGTGTTCAGCGACATCACCGAGACCGCGGAGAATTGCCGGTTCAACGACTGTGCACACGGCACCGAGCCAGGATGCGCGGTCACCAGCGCAGTCGAGGGCGGCGAGATCGATCCGCTGCGCCTGGAGCGTTACCGCGAGATGTCCGATGAACTTGCCGAGATCGAGGAGCGCCTGATCGAACGCGAACGATCGAGCGGGCGGGATCGTTCGGGTGGCCGTGGCCGCCGCCGCAAGCGCTGAGCGAAGCGAGTGACCAAGGGCTCGCGGCGATGTCGGGCGCAAGTCCCGACAAGAGCTAGGCAATTTGGGCTATATCGACAGGGTGTATAGGACACATACTCTCGAATAGGTGACCAGTACCAAGAGAATTCGTATCCTCCTCGTCCTTCTTTCGATCGCGACAGCAGCGCTCGTCTACACGACTTTTCAAGACGACCCGCTGCCTCCAGCGGAGCCCGAACTGGCCTTTTCTGACCTCATTGTCGAGATCGATCGCGGGCAGGTACGCGAGGTCGAGTTCGTCAACGGATCCTCGGTTATCACTGGTGAATTGGTCTCCGGCGAGACCTTCCAGAGCATTGTTCCGCCCGCCTACATTGATGAGCTGACCGGACGATTGGTCGACTCGGACACGGGTATCGACATCAACACGGTCGCTCCCGAAGCTCCGGGAACAAATTGGGGGGCGCTACTCACGACGTCGCTGCCACTTCTGCTCATGATTGCCCTGGTTTGGGTCATCTTGGCTCGAATGGGTGGCGGCAAGAAATCACGCAAGAAGTTCACCGAGAAGACCCGCAAGAAGTCGGGCGACCTCTCCGAAGTGACCTTTGCTGACGTTGCCGGTGCACACGAAGCCGTCGTCGAGCTGAGCGAGGTCAAAGACTTCCTCCAAGACCCGACTCGGTTCACCGATATCGGCGCCAAGATCCCCAAGGGCGTACTGCTCTACGGTCCTCCCGGAACGGGAAAGACTCTCCTCGCCCGTGCGGTTGCTGGTGAGGCTGGCGTTCCCTTCTTCACGCTGTCTGGTTCGGACTTCGTCGAAATGTACGCGGGTGTTGGCGCGAGCCGAGTTCGCGACCTGTTCGAGGAGGCACGCAAGGAAGCACCCGCGATCATTTTCGTCGACGAGATCGATGCTGTTGGTCGTCATCGTGGTGGAAGCGCAGTTGCTGGCAACGAAGAGCGTGAGCAAACACTGAACCAGCTGCTCGTCGAGATGGATGGCTTTGACGTCGATACCGGCGTGATCTTCATTGCAGCGACGAACCGTCCCGACATCTTGGACCAGGCGCTGTTGCGTCCCGGCCGTTTCGATCGTCAGGTCGCTGTCGAGACTCCCGATGTCACGGGCCGTCGGGAGATTTTGGCCGTGCACGCTCAGGGCAAGCCGCTTGGTCGTGATGCCGACATCGACACTATTGCTCGCCGCACCCCCGGGTTCACCGGTGCTGACCTCGCGAACTTGCTCAACGAGGCGGCCCTACTTGCCGCACGCCGAGACCGGACCGAAATCGGCAACTCCGAGATCGACGATGCGCTCGACCGTGTTATCGCCGGACCAGAAAAGGGTGCGAACACCCTCTCGGACCGAGAGAAGTACGTGATTGCGTACCACGAGGCAGGCCACGCGGTGGTCGGTCACGTTCTGCCCAACGCAGACCCGATTCACAAGGTGTCGATCATTGCGCGAGGCAAGGCCCTCGGCTTTACCCTTGCGCTGCCCGAGAAGGACAAGATTCTTCGGGCACAATCCGAACTCGAAGACGAAATGGCGATGCTGCTCGGCGGACGCATTGCTGAAGAGCTGATCTTTGGTGACCCGACGACCGGTGCGCACAACGACCTTGAAAAGGTCAGTCAGCTCGCCCGTGCGATGGTGACCCAGTACGGCATGAGCAGCGATCTTGGCTACCAGCGCTACGGCGTTGGTGTTGGCGAGGCCTACGCCTCGAGCACCCAGAAAAACTATTCCGAGGCCATCGCCAACAAGATCGACGAAGAGATTCGCTCGCTCGTCGACTCGGCCGCCGCAGAAGCTCGCGAGATCCTCACGCTTCATCGTCCATTGCTCGACCAGATGGCAGACGCCCTAATCGAGACCGAGACCTTGAGCAAGGAAGACCTCGACCGGCTGTTCGCGGTTCACGGTCTGTTGCGCAATAAGCATGGCGAGACGGTCCTCGACCTTCGTGTCGACCCTGCTGGCCGCCCCAATAGCTAGAACCCGAACAACGCCTCTTACATCGCGTCGACGACATAGTCGACGCAGTGGGTGAGTGCCTCGATGTCGGATGGTTCGACGGCGGGCATCATCGATACCCGCATCTGGTTGCGGCCGAGCTTGCGGTAGCCGCCGGTATCGAGGATTCCGTTCGCCCGTAGTACGGCCACGACGGTGTTCACGTCGATCGCGTCGTCGAGATCGAGCGTGCCAACAACCGTGCTGCGGTTCGCCTCGTTCTGGACGAACGGGGTCACGTAGTCGGTCGAATCGGCCCAGCCGTACAGGGTCTTGGCGGATTCGTCCGAGCGGCCCGCAGCAAAGTTCAGCCCGCCATTCTCGTTGACCCATTCGGTGTACTTGAGCGTGAGATAGAGGGTCGCGAGCGCGGGTGTGTTGTAGGTCTGGTCCTTCAACGAGTTGGTCATTGCGGTCTTCAAGTTCAGGATCTCGGGAACCCAGCGGTCGGTGGCGTCGATCTTGTCGATGCGTTCCATCGCAGCGGGGGAGCACAGCGCAATCCAGAGGCCACCGTCTGAGCTGAAGCACTTCTGCGGAGCGAAGTAGTAGACGTCGGAGTTCGCAGCGTCGAAGCGCAGACCGCCCGCACCCGACGTCGCGTCGATCAGCGTGAGGCCGTCGGCACCGTCTGGTCGCACGACCGGGAACATGGTGCCGGTCGAGGTTTCGTTGTGCGGGTAGCAGTACACGTCGACGTCGGGGTTCGCGACGAGTTCGGGGGCAGTGCCGGGCTCGCTCTCAATCACGTGATGCTCGCCGAGGTGGGGAGCAAGTGTTGCTGCTTTCGCGAACTTTGAGGCGAACTCACCCGAAACCAAGAACTGGCCAGCGTTCTCGATCAGCCCGAAGGTTGCGGCATCCCAAAAGAGGGTCGCGCCGCCGTTGCCCATCAGAATTTGGTACCCGTCGGGAGCATCGAACATCTCGAGCAGACCGTTGCGCAAAGCCGCCACGACGAGCTTCACGGTGTCCTGGCGATGACTCGTCCCAAGGAAGTCATCGGCCTCTGAAGCAAGCGCCGAAACTGCTTCTGAACGCACCTTTGACGGGCCGGAGCCGAAGCGGCCGTCCGCCGGGAGCATCGAGTCGGGGATCGTGATGTCTGGGATTGATGTCATAGCCGATAGTTTCGCAGTTGGATTCGGCGTTTCCGCGCCGACATAAGCGAATTTTGGAGTTTTGATGGGTGCTCGCATCTCGGATCGAATCGGCGCAATCAAAGAGTCGGCAACGCTCGCGATTACTGCGAAGGCCAAGGCGCTGAAGGCCGCCGGTGAACCGGTGATCGGCTTCGGTGCTGGCGAGCCCGACTTCCCGACCCCACAACACATCGTCGACGCTGCCATAGCTGCGTGTTCTGATCCGGCGAACCACAAGTACACGCCGTCGAGCGGCCTGCCCGACCTTCGTGAAGCCATCGCTGCCAAGACCATGCGCGACTCCGGATTCAGCGCCGAAGCAGCCAACGTGCTCGTCACCAACGGCGGCAAGCAGGCAGTCGCCAACGCTTTTGCGGTGCTGTGCGATCCTGGCGATGAGGTCATTGTTCCAACGCCGTACTGGACGACCTACCCCGAAGCGATTGCGCTGACCGGCGCTAGCCACGTACCCGTTATGACCACGTTCGAGTCCGGCTTCCGGGCCACGGTCGACCAGCTCGAGGCAGCGCGAACAGACAAGACCAAGGCAGTGCTGTTCGTCTCGCCATCGAACCCGACCGGCGCGATGTACACCCGCGAGGAGATCGAAGCGATCGGCCAATGGGCTGTCGAACACAAGATTTGGGTGATCACCGACGAGATCTACGAACACCTCGTGTACGGAGACAACGAACATCACTCGATGCCCGTCGTCGTTCCCGAGCTCGCCGACCAAACCCTCATTCTCAACGGTGTGGCCAAGACCTACGCCATGACGGGCTGGCGTGTTGGTTGGATGGTCGCACCGACCGATGTGGTCAAGGCTGCAACCAACCTGCAGAGCCACTTCACGAGCAATGTCAACAACGTCGCCCAGCGCGCGGCGCTCGCCGCGGTTTCCGGGTCGCTCGACGCTGTCGATGAAATGCGAGACAACTTCGATCGTCGTCGCCAGATGATGTTCTCGGCACTCAACGCAATCGACGGTGTCGACATCATCGAACCGCAGGGAGCCTTCTACGCGTACCCGAGCTTCCAGAACCTGATGGGCCGAAACATCAAGGGTCATCAGATCGACTCGACGCTCGACTTGGCCGCAGCTCTGCTCGAAGACGCAAAGGTCGCGATCGTTCCTGGCGAGGCGTTCGGCGCTCCAGGTGCGGCTCGACTCAGCTTCGCCCTCGGCGACGACGACCTCGGAGAAGGCGTTCAGCGAATCGCTGACTTCCTGAGTGCATGATTCTCTCGTGACCAAAATCTCCTCTCCGATCACGACCGACCTCCTCGTTTCTGGCGCGGTAGGGATCTCCGAGGTCGTCGCCGACGGCAACGACGTGTACTGGGCGGAGAACCGTCCGAGCGAAGGAGGGCGAGTTGCGATCGTCCGGTGGCGTGACGGCGAGATCGCCGACGTAGTCGGTCCTGATGTGAGCGCGCGCACTCGAGTCCACGAGTACGGGGGCGGGGCGTGGTGGGCCGAACGCCAGAAGCTGTTCTTCAGCGACGACGCTCGCGCCGGCGAGTTGTTTGTCCTCGATACCACGTCGGGCAAGGAGACCCAGCTCACGTCGTCGGGCTACCGCTATAGCGACGGTCGACTCAGCCCCGATGGGCAGTGGTTTGTGTGCGTGCGCGAGCGCCACGACGGGCCGGCTGACGAGTCGGTCGTCAACGAGATCGTGGCGATCAGCGTCGATGGGCAGGGAACCGAACTCGTCTTGGTTTCGAACCACGACTTCTATTCGTCGCCGAGATTCGGCGTTGGCGGACAGCTCGTGTGCGTTGGCTGGGATCACCCAAACATGCCCTGGGACGACACCGAATTGCTGCTGATCGACCCGGAGTGGATGGACGGCGAACCCGAACCAGGAGTCCGGGCGATTCCTCCTGGAGAACCGGGGCATCCCGAGTCGATCGTGCTTCCCGGTTGGAGCGCTGATGGTCGTTTGCTTGCGGTCACCGACCGAAAGAACTGGTGGAACCTCGTCGAGGTCGACGTCACCTCCGGAGCTCAGAGCCCCGTGGTCGAAGGCGACTTCGAGATCGCGACCCCCGGCTGGGTCTTCGGGCTGAGCAGATGGTGCGAGGTTCCCGACGGCTTTGTTGTTGTCGCGGGTACACCGCGTGGTGACACGATCGGATTTCCGAACGGGTACGTCGAGGACCGGCACAGTTCAGTGAATTCGATTCGGGCCTTGCCCGATGGCCGGGTCGCGTACGCTGCGTCGTCGTTCGCCGAGGAGTCTGCGGTGTGGGTTCACGATGGCGAATCGGCTGAGCGACTGTCGTCTCCTCGCGACCTTGGGCTAGCGACTGAACTGTTTCCCGAGCCAGAGCTCATCTCCTTCGACTCATCGGCGATCGATCCAACACTTGCTCCTGGAACCATGGCGCACGCGCTGTTCTACGGGCCAGCGCTCGCCGATGGTCAAGAACTCGACGGGTTGCCAGCACTGTTGGTCTTGGTCCACGGCGGACCAACGTCCGCGGCGCGCCGCCAACTCAGTCTCGCGATTCGGTACTGGACCTCGCGAGGCGTTGCGGTAGCTGACGTCGATTACCGAGGTTCCACCCTGTACGGCCGGCTCTACCGCGAAGAGCTTCAGGGCCAATGGGGCGTTGCCGACGTCGTCGATTGTGTCGCGGCCGCCAAGCATCTGGCAGACGCGGGCCGGGTCGATCCGAACAAGATGGTGATCGAGGGAGGAAGCGCTGGCGGGCTGACCGTGCTCAACGCGGTCGCGCTTCACGATGTCTTCGCAGGCGGAATTTGTCGCTACGGAGTGACCGAGCTGGCCAGCCTCGCAACCGACACGCACAAGTTCGAGGCTCGCTATCTCGATGGCCTCGTCGGGCTCTGGCCCGCCGACGAAGCGGTCTACACCGAGCGGTCTCCAATCACCCACGTCGACTCGATCGACGTTCCGCTGCTCGTGCTCCAAGGCACCGAGGACAAGGTCGTTCCGCCCAGCCAGGCTGAGGCGATCGTCGATGCGCTAACGGCCCGCGGCGTGCCCGTGACCTATCAGCTCTTCGAGGGGGAAGGTCACGGATTCCGCAAGTCCGAAACGATTGTGGCGGTGTTGGAGGCGAGCGAAGAGTTTCTGGACAATTCGCTCGCCTAAGAACCAAATTCCCACCCTGTGTTGTGGTGGATATCTGGAATAGCGCAAGCAGTGGCGTCACCTTCGGTTTTGCATAGGTAGCCCGAATATGGTCTGCTTCTACTGGCAACCCGGTTCGGGTTGGTGGGCGTAGCAAGCGGAGTGACCATGGAAAGCATGGAAGATCTAGAGGGGCGGATTGAATCGCTGCGTCGCCTTCTCCATGGCGAGAGCCCAGTTCCTCCCGCACCACCACGAGCCGAACCCAAGCCCGTGAAAATGTTCGAGGGACACCGCCCCGCTCACGCTGCACCCGGTCCGCTGCTCGACGAGCTTCAAACACCCGACCGGTTGACGGACAGAACCGAAGCCAAAGAGCCGCGGCCAGAACATCGGCCAGCGCACGCAGCCCCATCCGAGGTCACGAACCAAGACGCCTGACGGCGCCCGATTCGATCAGCCGTCGAAAACGGAAGAGGCCCCATGACATGTTCGTCATGAGGCCTCGTCCTACGTTTGATTGTTCATGGGGACAGGCCCCATAAAGGTGAACTGACTACTCGGCTT
>CAZMYN010000011.1:22629-27562 GCA_964570495.1 uncultured Acidimicrobiales bacterium
ACGTTTGATTGTTCATGGGGACAGGCCCCATAAAGGTGAACTGACTACTCGGCTTCGGTGAGGCTCGAACCACACAAGGTGAATTCGACCGAGTTCGGGTTGACGGTGCCTTCGTTGAAGACGCTGTAGTGCACAACCTGAACCGCTCCACCGTTGGTGATGTTGAACGTTGTGGTTCCGTGGTCGTTTGGCGTTGGGCCAAACGTCTCGTCTCCAACGATCAGGTACACCTGCTCGTGAGGCTGACCAGGTGATCCACCAGGCTCGCTGGTGGTGATCTCGATGGTCGAGCCAGCAGCGGCGATGAGACCGGAGTCCCATTCAACAATGCTGTTGAGGAACATGCGTGGGCCGGTGATGCTGGTCGGGCAGGTGTAGACCGGTGGTGGTCCCTGCTCGGTCAGATCGGTGCCGCACCATTCGTACTCAACCGAGTTCGGCAGGCTGGTATCGCCAGTGACTACCGAGTGGTGAAGCACGACGACGGGGCCGCCGGTACCTACGGTGAATTCAAACTCGCCAAGACCAACCGGAGTTGGGCCGAACAGTTCCTCTCCGACCTGGAAGTAGACCTGCTCATTTGGCTGATCAGGTGAACCGCCGGGCTCATCGGTGACGACGAAGATGCTCGAACCAGGTGCTGCCACGAGGCCGGTCTGATCTTCGACCGTGCTGCCGTGGAACATGCGTGGTCCACGGATGTTCACGACACATGGTGGGCCAGGAACGATTCCGATGTGGTTCGATGGGTCTTCGTCGATAACTGGATCGGTGAGCCGCTCACCGTTTGGAAGTTCGCCGGTCGCTGCGACCGATCCGATGTTCTGTTGTTGGCCTTCGGTCACCGTTGCGGTCGTTTCGCAGGTGGCGTCCGCTCCAACTTCAATGCGCTCGATCGTGCAGATCGGCCCGAGGACGTTGTCGTCGATCACGACGTCGACGAGGTCGACGTTGCCGGTGTTCGTAGCAATGAACGTGAAGGTCGCTTCCTCACCAACGATGAGCTCGGGGCCGGTGGCCTCGTCAGCGTCTTGGCCGTTGGTCAGCTTCTCGAGATCGATGCTCGGAGCTGGCTGGAAGGGCACGATGCCGACGTGGTGCGACGGATCGCTGTCCGAAACCGGAGTGAGTTGCTCGGTGCCTGGCCCGGTTGGGGTACCGGTGACCGAACCAACGTTGCGGTACTGGCCTTCGATGACCGTTGCTGTCGCTGTACATGTCGTCGACTCGCCAGGGGCAAGCTCAGACACGGGGCAGGTAACTGGGCCGATTTGATCGTCGGTCACGCTGACGTTGTCCAAGGCGACGTTGCCGGTGTTGGTCACCTCGTAGGTGAACGTGGCGGTCGAACCAACAACGAGGGTCGGTCCGGTTGGATCGTCAGCATCTTCGCCGTTCGTCGACTTTTCGATAGAGATTGCTGGCGCTGGGTTGAATGGCACAATTCCAGCGTCGATCGTCAGGTCTTCATCACCAGGTCCAACGGTAATGAGTGGTGTGCGGCCGCTGAGTGGGTCGGGGTTGCTATCGGTTGCCCGGTCGTCACCCTGCTCTGGCTCGGTGATCGACGAGGCTTCCGGAGCAACAAACTCGACAATGAAGGTTCCTGGTGGAACGGTGAAGTTGAACTCGCCGTCGGCGTCGGTGGCCGTCTCTTCGAGGACGTCGCCGCCTTCGTCGAGCAAGCGAACCGTGACATCAGCAATGCCAGGCTCGTCGGCATCTTGGATGCCGTTCGCGTTCGAGTCTTCAAAGACAAAGTCGCCAATACGAGCGTCGAGTTCGACTGCGATCGGCACGGCGAATTCGCCAATGGAGTCCTCGCCGATGTTTCCGTCAGCGCCTCCGCCCATGTTGGCGTTGATACCAAAGCTGAGCGATCCGTCGTTGCCAGGCAGTTCGGAGAAGTTCGCGATGGTGAAGACCAAGTCAGGTGCGTCAGCTGTCGGCGAGATCGGAGCGGTACCAAGCGAACCGATTTCGTTGCCGTACGCGATCGGCGTCAACGGTGCAAAGAGTCCAAAGTCGGTGAACTCGAAGACTGCAATGTCGCTGATCGTGTTGCCGTAGTGGGTTCCGACGGCGGCGTCGAAGATTCCGTCCTGATCGAGGTCGAGTGCGATTGTCACGCCTTCGTTGGCTCCGAGATCGGCGGTGTCGGTGCCCGGTGCGCCTCCATCGATCCATCGCTGGTCGAAGCTGGCTGGGTCGTTGTTGCCTTCGGGGTCGCCCACGATGCCGTAGCTGTTGAGGCCAATGAGGAGCTCATCGGTCTCGGCCAGGTACTTGACGCGAAGGTCTTGGATGTCCCAGCCAATGTCACCGAGCGGTGGCAGGGTAGGGATTGGTGGCTGGAGGTCGCGCTGGGCGACTCCGGCAATGAGGTCTTCGATGATGATGACATCGGGATCGGCTGCTGGGAGGTCTACCTCAGCGTCGCCGCTGAATCCACCAGCGTCGCCTTGAAGCGCGCGATCTCCTCGCGTCTCGTTCGCGGCCAGAACTTCGGCATCGACCGCATCGACTGCATCGGCTTCGTCTGCTTCCTGATTCGAAGCTAGCTCCGCCTCAGCGGGAGCCTGCTCGGGAGCACTCGTCGTCGATACATCGACCGAACTGCTCCCAAATAGTTGATATGCCACGACTGCGAGCAACGCAATCAGGCCGGCTACAGCGAGAGTTCGCCGCCGTTGTAACAGGGTTGCCATTGGTCTTCCTCCAAGGGTTGGGGTTCCGCCTTGGCACCTTGAGTCGGCTGACCTAGGCCAGACATGAGTCTTTTGACCCAATCACTCTCGGTAACCCCAATGTGAGGAATTGCTCGCCGCCAGTGGCGGTTTGCGGTCTACGCCGCAGACTCGAATTCGTCAGTGGGTGGCAGTGCGTTGGTGAATTGCCACCCATTGTCGGTTTCGGCCACGACATGGCAATTGGTCGCGACCTCCCAGAGCGCTCGACGGATCGGCGTTGGGTTCATTCGATACAGATGCGGAAACGACTTCTGCAAGGCTTCGGTTGCCTTGCGAGCGTTGTAGTGCGGAATCTTTGCGTCGACGTGATGCGCGACATGAGTCGTGCCGATGCGATGGTGCAAGAAGTCGACGATTGGACCGTACGGGCGATCGATCGAACAGAATGCGCCGCGCACGAACGACCAGTCTTCGCTTCCGTAGTGCGGCACGTCAGCGTCGGTGTGCTGAAGCCATGTGTAGGTCACGAGCCAGCCGTTGACGACCAGATATGGGCCGACATAGACCGCAAGGACTTCCCACGGGCTCCGGGCAATCGCCCACCACGCGAGCAGGGCGACCATTGCGAGCACGCCCAGCGAACTCCAGATGACCTTGCGGCGCCAGCGATCCGGGAACAACGCTTGGCTGAACGGTCGGGCAGGCCAGAAGTGGTTGGTGAGGCCGCGTTCGGCGCCACCGGTCGAGCCCATGAGCAGGTACAGAGGCCAACCGAGACCGAGGCGTGCGGCAACGGTAAATACGCCATGAGTGCCTGTTCCCAAGCGGCGGCGAGCGCGAAGTGTTCGTCGTCCTCGAGCGGTCGTGATTCGCTTCGGGACGTGTGTTTCTCCCTCGATCACGTGGTTGGTCTTGCCGTGGTGAATGGCGTGGCTGCGCTGCCACGAGAAGTACGGCACAAGAAGCGCCGAGTGGAGCACGAAACCCACTGCATCTTGTGGGCGGGTGGTGCGCGAGAAGGCTCGATGTCCACATTCGTGAGCGACCACCCATGCACCAACCGCAATGGTTCCGTTCAGGTAGGCATAGGCCAGCCAAGCCGGTATCCAGGCCCACCCAAGAGGTATTACGGCCAGCGCGACAATGCCGGTGAGAACCGTTAGCCCGACCGAGAACACGGCGTAGGGGAGCGAGCGCGCGAAGCTGCGTTCGAAGCATTCGGTGGGGATGACGGCCTTGACTTCGGCGGTCGTCGGGATCGCAGCTATTGGAGATTCGGTGGAAGTCACTAAGGGCAGAATGGCAGCTTTGGGAGAGGGATACGGGTTTCTCATCGGTTAGTTGGAGAACTTAACGAGTCACTGGCTTAAAGGCTGGGCGAGCCGACTCGAACGAATCGATTTGTTGGGCGTGGGCCAGAGTAAGGCCAATGTCGTCGAGTCCGTTCAAGAAGCGGTGCTGGACAGCGTCGCTGAGCTCGAAATCGACCTCGATACCGAGCGCCGGGGCTTCGAGGGTTCGCCGTTCGACGTCGACCGTGAGTTCGAGGGTCGGGTCTTGTTGGACCGCTGCCATCAACTGGTCGCCGACCTCTGCGGAAACCTCGACAGCAACGAGACCGTTCTTCGTGGAGTTGTTTTTGAAGATCGGTCCGAAGCGAGGAGAGATCACGGCGTCGAAGCCGTACTGCTGGATGGCCCACACGGCGTGTTCGCGGCTCGATCCGGTCCCAAAGTTCGGGCCGCCGATCAAAATGTTTGCGCCCGCGTACTGCTCTTGGTTCATGACAAAGGTCGGGTCGTCACGCCATTCGGCGAACAGGCCCTTGTCGAAACCGGTCCGTTCGACACGCTTGAGCCAATCCGACGGAATGATCTGGTCGGTGTCGACATCGCTGCGATCGAGCGGAACGGCGGTTCCTTGGACAATGTGTACTGGCTGCATGCTAAGTAACTGCGCTTTCGTGGG
Source organism: uncultured Acidimicrobiales bacterium (assembly GCA_964570495.1). Lineage (GTDB taxonomy): Bacteria > Actinomycetota > Acidimicrobiia > Acidimicrobiales > SHLQ01 > SHLQ01. The sequence goes on from CAZMYN010000011.1 coordinate 27,288, forward strand.
TTCGGCCGGAAGCCTCGGCCTAGAGGTCTTCGGGGGTGGCGAATGTTCCGGCGATGGCCGTGGCTGCGGCGACTGCGGGGGAGACGAGGTGGGTGCGACCGCCGCGGCCCTGGCGTCCTTCGAAGTTTCGATTCGACGTCGAGGCTGAACGTTCGCCCTCTTTCAACTTGTCGGGGTTCATCGCCAGGCACATCGAACAGCCCGGCTCGCGCCAATCGAAGCAACGGTAAATACGCCATGAGTGCCTGTTCCCAAGCGGCGGCGAGCGCGAAGTG
>CAZMYN010000012.1:0-27213 GCA_964570495.1 uncultured Acidimicrobiales bacterium
GGCATGGCGGCCGAAGTTGACCGCGCCGACCCGCTCGCTCACGAGGACATGGTGGTCGTCGCCGAACTGGCAGGCGATCGGCAAAAGACCCGAATTCGACTCGCTGCGGGTATCGACCCCATCGACGTCGAGCTCGGGTTCACGGTCGATATGACCGAGCGGGAGTTCGTTCATTGGGATAACGATCGTGACGACCTCGTTCGGCGGGTCGAGCGTCGCCTCGGCGCTCTCGATTTTGGGACGAATAGCGAACCGGTAGAGCCAGGACCAGCGACCGTCGAGGCGCTCGTAGACCGGATCGTCGAGTCAAAGCTTGCCGTGTTGCCGTGGACCGACAAGATCCGCTCGTTCCAGCAGCGTGCCGCGCTCGGTCGAGAACATCGCCCGGAAATGGTGACAGCCCAGATCGGCGATGAACACCTCATCGCCAACGCACAGGAGATCTTTGGCCCCTGGTTGACCGGGGCGGTACGCCGCCGCGACATCGAAAAGCTCGACCTGCTCGCGATCCTTCGAGGTTCGATGGAATGGTCCGAGGTTGAAGCGGTCGAGCGCCTCGCTCCGACACACTTCACCTTCGACCGTGGCCGCCGTGTAGCGATCGACTACTCAGGCGAGATGCCAAAGGTCTCGGTTCGCGCCCAGGACGCCTATGGAACCACACGGACGCCAGCGATCCTCGACGGTGCCATGCCGATCGCCGTCGAGCTGTTGTCCCCGGCGAATCGTCCGATTCAGATCACGAACGACCTCGGCGCGTTCTGGACAGGGAGCTGGGCCGAAGTCCGAAAAGACATGGCTGGCCGGTACCCGAAGCACGATTGGCCCGAACATCCCGGCCAAAGCTCCTAGAGCCACCGAGTTGGTGGTAGAAAAACGCTATGCACGTCGTTGTGACTTACGAATCGCGGACCGGCAATACGCAGGTTGCAGCCAAACACATTGCGTCTGGTCTACGAGCAGCCGGGGCTGAAGTGACCCTCTTCTCTGTCGACGAGCCCGACTTTGGTGCCCTTGCTCGCGCCGACGCGGTCATCGTCGGAACGTGGTGTGGAGGGCTCTTCTTCTTTGGCCAACACCCCGGCGGGGCCGGAAAGATCGCGGGGAACCTGCCCGATCTCTGGGACAAGGCAACGTTTGCCTATGTCACCTATGCCCACAACCCGGGTGAAGCCGCTCCAAAGCTCGGTGACATTCTCGAGGCAATGGGTGCAGTGAACCTTGGCGTTGGCACCATCCATCGGGAAAGAATTTCCGAGGAGTCCGCAGACTTCGTCGAGCAGATCCTCGCAGCCTTCGCCGCCGCCTAAGAAAATCTGTGGTCGCTCAGCCGCGAATACGCGGCTGAGGAACCACAGATTTTCAGTTGGCGTTGGCGGTAGTCAGGAATTCGACCTCACCGTTTGTTACTTCGAGGACTCGGTACGTCCGGATGACGCTTTGGTCCTCGCGCCCCAACTCGATGGACAGGTCGCCGCTCAGCCCCTGGCGGGTCGAATCGCGAACGGTGCTTGCAATGCGACTTGATCCAGCGGTGTTTGCATCGCTTGCTGCAGCAGCGATCACGGCCAACGTGTCGGCGGTGACCACGTCGACCGCTTCGGGTTCGGTGATCGTCTCGTAGAGATCGAGCACCGCGGGCGCGGGGTCGTCGCCGTGCCTACTCGATGGGGTGAACACGAACACGTTGCTGAGCGAGTCTGGCCAGCCTTGGGTTTCGCCGAACCATGGGACGACGATGGTTTGTTCGTGGCCAGCGTCGCGCAGCGCGCTGGTTAGCTCGCCCAGTGCCGGGGGCAACGCGCAGATGGCGATCGCGTCGGCCGCGACGAGCTGATCAGAGATGCTCGCAACGATCTCGTCAGGTTGATCGACCAACTCGACAAACTCGCCTCGAGCAACGATTTCGAGCTCGGCGAGGTCGGCGGCGACCTCGATGTCGAGACACGTCTGCTCGACATCGGGGATCAACGCCGATCCAAGAATTGCCACATTTACTAGTTCTTCATTGGCGAGCCAGCCCGCAATGGCCGAACCCGAATCGTCGAGGCTCGCGAGGTCGATGAACAGCTCGTTGGTCGTCGAGAGGTCCGGTTTTGGAATTGCTACACATCCAGTGACAGCGAGCAGCCCTTGCTCGAGGGCCGCGTCGACGACAGCACCCATGCTGGAGTCATCGCACGAGGTCGCAATCACCGTCACGCCGCGGCTTGCCAGTTCATCGATGGCAGAACCAACGTCGAGGACGTCGTCGATCGTCACCGTCTCGACGCGCATCGCGATGGGTTCGCGGTCCGACAGAGCGACTGCGCTGGTGGTCATGACCTCGGCCAGTCGCAGGTCGCGCGAAGCGGTTGGAGCCGCAGAATTTAGGATCATCCCGATGTTTACTGCCTGCACGCCGCCGGCGCTCTCGGCATCGGCGGCCGCAACCGTGCTCGGGGGAGGGTTGACGGTCGAGTCGATGGGGGACGCTGAGGTGCACGCCGCCAATAGGAGCGCGAGGAGGACGATCAGCCCAAAGAAACGTCTGGTGTTTAGCACTCGGTTGCGTCGTCGACAGGTGCAGGACGATGGAGCACCGCATTGGCGATCTGCATGGTCATAGTGGCGTCGTTGGAGATGGTCGCCGTACCGTCGGCGATCAGACTGAAGCCTCCAGCTTCGTGGGCTGGCCATAGCAAGGAGAACAGCGTTGATGGGTTGGCGTCGAGGCGCGGAGCAATTCCTCGACCAAAGCCGTGCAAGTCGACCCGAGCGTTCGCGATGGTGTCGACAGCAACATGGTTTACGCGTGCTGACCCATCGGCGCTTGAGTACAGCAAGTACGGGGTGCGCCCGAAGGGTTCGCTGACCCGTTCAAGGTCGTCGGGATCCACGGTATGGCTCATAGGTAACCATCATGGCGCGAAATTGCCCGGCCGCGGTTCAGTGAGGGCTCGCGACGGTCATCGCCTCAGTGAATCGACGTTGTCACGCCGCGTCGGACCCGATCGCAAGAATCTCCGATGTTAGGGGTGACGTCAGTCTCAATTTGACCAACTTGGCTACTTATAGTGAGAATGCTCCGAAATACGTTTCACGCTTCGCGCGATACCCCAACTCAGGGGGTTGTGGTGACGAACCAACGATGCGAGACTTGCCGAGCGCGGGGACGAGCGCGGGATGCAAACTCAACTCGTGCTGGGCATTCCGCTCGGCGGCAACAAGGGAATAATGGCGACAAACGAGCTCCCAACTCGCGGCAATCAGCGTGGCGGACCTGGATGGTGGATGGACCCTGAAGGGGCCTGGCGATCTCCTGAGGATTGGCCCGAGGACACCCCGCCGCTCGAGGGCTGGGTTCGCACCGACGAAGGTCGCTGGCAAAGCCCGCTCGCGCAAGCTGGCCAACTCGATACCGAAAAGGCGGGGGTCGCGCCTGTCGAAGCACCGCTGCGCACCGTGTCGGTCGCTCCGACAGAATCGACGCGCCGGTCCCGGCAAGCTCAGGCCGACCGAAAGGCAATCCTGACGGTTGCTGGTGTCGTTGCCACAACGTTGGCGCTGCTCGTCGTTGCACTTGTGCTGATCACTCAGGCCGGTGCCGAAGACATCCCAGAACCCGAAGTCGAAGGTGCGGTGATCTTTGCCGCCGAAACCGACGACGTCCGTCAGCAGCGTCGCGTCGAGGTTGCCGCTGAAGCTCCCACTGTTGCTCGGGCGCAGCTCGCTCAACTGACCGTACGTTCCAGCCAAGACGATCTCAGCAGCTTTGATGTGGTGCGCTGGACGGCCGAACGCACCGATTGCGTCGATGTCTCCGAGCAGGTTCTTCTCGAACGCAGCCAACAACCGGTCCGCTGGGCCGACCAGCTCGAGTGCGTGCTCGACGGGGGGCGTTGGTCCGACCGGTATCTCAACTCGACAATTGACCGTGTGTTCGAGGCGGACGTGAGCCCACATGTACCCGCTGCTATCGCCTACATATCGGGAGGCGCAGACTGGTCGCAAAGCACCCGTCAGGCTTACCTCACCGACACCGATCACCCGGCCACTCTGGTCATCACCGCCGCCGACAGTGGACACAATCCCCGAAATCAAGATCCGTCGCTGTGGAGGCCGAGCCAACAGTCGATTTGGTGTGCGTACGCAATCGATTGGGTTGCGGTCAAGGTGCGCTGGGGGCTGAACGTGACGACGAGCGAAAGGGTTGCCCTCAACGAGATGCTCGATACTTGCGGTAGCCCCGAGTCGTCGGGTGCAGATTTGGCAACGACCGTCATCGATCCACTTGCTGCTCCCACCATCGAACTCGTCGAGGAACTTGCCGAATAAGTTCTCATCATGACTAGAGTTCGACGGTGACTAGTGCTGAACGCAAGCGGTTATCTGAAGACCACGCAGCTTGGTCCCGCTGGGGTCCCTACGTAGCCGAGCGAGCTTGGGGCACGGTCCGCGAGGATTACACGGCCAACGGTGACGCGTGGAACGCGTTCACCTACGACACGGCGCGGAGCCGTACCTTTCGCTGGAACGAAGACGGGCTGTTCGGCTTTTGCGACAACAACCAGCGGTGGTGCTTGTCGCTGTCTCTATGGAACGGCCGCGACGCACACCTGAAGGAACGGCTCTTTGGGCTCAACGGGCATGAAGGAAACCACGCCGAGGACGCGAAAGAGGAATGGTGGTACCTCGATGGAACCCCAACGCATTCCTACGGTCAGATGGCGTACGCCTATCCGCGGGCGGCCTTTCCTTACGACGATCTTCGTGAGACCAACCGGTCGCGCACGCGCCAAGACCCCGAATACGAACTGATCGACACCGGAGTGTTCGATGACGGTTGGTGGGACGTTGTTGTCACCCACGCCAAAGCAGGACCCGAAGACCTCTGTCTCGACATCACGGTGACGAATCGCTCCGAAGAGCGCGACACGATTCATTTGCTGCCGACGATCTGGTTTCGGAATCGCTGGAGCTGGGGTCACGGCGAACCCAAACCCGAGCTGCGTCGCACCGAGAACGGCGTCAGCCTGGAAGAAGCCGGTTCAGGGCGACTCGAATTGTCGTGTACGCCCGGTGGCGAAGTGCTGGTCTGCAACAACGAGACCAACCGTCCGCTCGTTCACAACCAGCACGCCTCCACCCCGTACCCAAAGGACGGGATCAACGATCACGTCGTGAGCGGAAAAGCGACCGTCGACCCCGGCGGAACCGGAACCAAGGCAGCGTGTTGGTATCAATTCGAGGTCGATCCCGGCGCCGAGATTCAGGTTCGCCTGCGTCTTGCTCGTGAAGTCAGTAATCCCGACGACACCGACGACATCTTCGCTGCCCGCAAGGGCGACGCGGATGAATTTTACGATTCGCTCATGCCCGACGAGCTCAGCGATGGCCAGCGCAACATCACCCGCCAAGCGCTCGCGGGGATGCTGTATGCAAAGCAGTGGTACCACTTCGACGTCGAGCAGTGGCTCGATGGCGATCCGGCCTCCAACCCGCCTCCGGCCACTCGCCTTACCGGTCGCAACCATCGCTGGCGGCATTTGAACAACGCCGACGTCATTGCGATGCCAGACCCCTGGGAGTACCCGTGGTACGCCGCATGGGATACGGCCTTTCACTGTCTGCCGTTGACGCTGCTCGATCCCCAGTTCGCAAAAGAACAGCTCCTGCTTCTTGGCCGCGAGTGGTATCAGCATCCCAACGGGCAGCTTCCGGCCTATGAGTGGAGCTTCTCGGACGTGAATCCGCCGGTTCACGCTTGGGGCTCCTTGCGAGTCTTTGAACTCGACGGCGGTTGGGACACCGAATTCCTCGAGCGGATGCTGCACAAGTTGATGCTCAACTTCACGTGGTGGGTGAACCGGCGAGACATCGACGGCAACAACCTCTTCGACGGCGGTTTCCTCGGCCTCGACAACATCGGTCCGTTCGACCGTTCGGCGGGTCTCGGAGTTGGTCGTCTCGACCAAGCCGATGCAACGGCGTGGATGGCCATGTACTCGCTCGATTTGCTCGACATGTCGATGCGTCTGACCGAGAAGAGCATTGCGTACGAGGCGTTGGCCACGAAGTTCGTTGAGCACTTCTCCTACATCGCAACAGCAATGGATGATTGCGCTCTCTGGAATGAGGCCGACGGGTTCTACTACGACACCTTGCAACTCGAGGACGAGTCGATTCCGATCGCTGTCCGTTCGATGGTCGGGCTCATCCCGATCTTCGCGACCCGGATCGTGTCGGCAGAAAAGCTGCAACAGCTCCCATCGTTCGCCCGGCACCTCGACTGGTTCCGCGACAACAAACCTCAGTTCAGCGGCTACATCAACGAGAACGACCGTGGCGATTTGTTGATGTCGCTCGTGAGCCCGGATCGTCTTGTGAGAATGCTCGAGACGATCCTCGACGAGGACGAGTTCCTATCGCCGCACGGCCTTCGCGGCTTGTCTAAAGCCCACGAGAAGAAGCCGTTCACGATGAACGTGGGCAAGAGGGAATTTGCTGTTGGTTACGAACCCGGCGAATCGAACAGCGCGCTGTTCGGAGGCAACTCGAATTGGCGAGGGCCGGTCTGGTTCCCGCTCAACTACCTGCTCATCGAGTCGTTGCGCCGATTCGACTACTGGGCTGGCGGCACGCTGACTGTTGAGTTCCCGTCCGGATCCGGAAACGAAATCAGCGTTGGCGAAGTCGCGAAGCTGCTGGGAGACCGGTTGGTCTCGCTGTTCGAGCCGGACGAGTCGGGCGAACGCCCCTCGACACCGGGTCACCCGTTCTACGGCCCCGATGGTCCGTGGCGTGATCGCGTGCTGTTCCACGAGTACTTCCACGGCGATACCGGGGCTGGCCTTGGAGCCAGTCACCAGACCGGCTGGACCGGGTTGGTGGCGTCGTTGACAACGGGCTCAGCAAACCCTCTCGGACGCAGATCCCGCAATCGTTAGCCGAAGCGGCTGAACCGAGGTTTTGTCGCGCCAAGAAACTTGTCGAGTTTTTTGGCACCATTGTCGATACTGAGGTCTAGGCAAATGGGGGACTCATGGACGGCGAGCAAGAGATCACCGAGATCGAAGCGATCGATGTAGACATCGCTCCGCTAACCGAGCGCGAAGCCATGGGAGCAATGGGGGCGATGCTTGCGATCTTCACGATCGCGGCGCTCATTATCGTCGCTGTGCTGTTGGTCGGCGGTGGCGAAAGTAGCGATGTTGCATCGGGCGGCGATGTGGACGCAGTGCAGTCCGAGACTGCGAGCAGCGCCGACTCCGTAGACGATGAGGCTGGCGACGGAGACTCTGTTGATACGACCACGACTCAAGGTGACGAAGACTTCGAGTTTGAAGAAGAAGCACTAGATTTCGAGTTCGCTCTCGATAGCGCCAGTTCGTTTGCGGGTGGCCCAGGTGGCGTGATCTTCGACGGTACCCAGTTCGTTGGCGTCGGCTATGGCCCCAACGGTCCGCAGCTGCGGACTTCGACCGACGGCCTGACGTGGGACGAGCGACCGTTCCCGGGAGTTTCTGACGAGGCCAACATCAACCAGATCGTCGAATTTGGCGGAACCTTCGCCGCGGTCGTCGAAATCTGGCCGGAGTTCACCGAGGAAGAATTCTCGCCGTTCGATTCGCCGCCGTCGCCAACGTTGCTGCTCACCGTCTCTGAGGACCTCGACACGTGGACGACCACCGAGCTTTCCGTGCCGCAGGCCGAGGGCCGGGGTGTGAGCTTCGGTGGTGGCCTCGCCCTCGGAGAAGCGGGCATCGTCATTCCGCTTCAGTCATACGCCCAAGGACCCGACGAGTTGGGGATCCTCAGCGAGGCGGGTCTCCTTGGCGAAGACGAATGGGAGAACTATTGCGGCTTGGACGTACATGACGATTCCATCGACGTGCTGCTGTGCGATCACTCCGAATTCGAGGAGCCCAGTCCCGAGGTATCTGAAGAGCTTGAGCGGCGCTTCGACGAGGCCGAGACCGACGAAGAGCGCCTCGAGATCGAAGCCGAACTCGAGGAACTGTTCTCCAACCAGACCGAGGTAGTGGCGACCCTCACCTCGTCCGACCCGATCTATGCCGAGCTGCGCAGCATCTTTGAAGGTAGCTTCGAGGATGATTCACAGATCTTTGCTCTGGTCGGACCGGTTGATGGCCAGCTCACGACGGTGAGCCTTCCCGGCACCTATGTCATGGGACTCGCCGAAATCGATGGCAGCTTCGTGCTCAGCACCGGCGGCTTCGATGGCGAGCTCTCGACGGCAAGTATCTACGCATCGCAGGACGGACTCACCTGGACTCGCACGGGTAGCCCTGGCACTGGCGAAGGTGGCGGCAGTTTGGTTGTTGTTGGAAGCGCCCTCCTGGCAACCACGTACACCGACGATGGCTCGACGGTCCTACAACGCTCGACCGATCGTGGCGCGACGTGGACAGCGGTCGAACTTGAGACCAGCCTGTTCCAGGCCTACCCACAGGTCGTCTCCGGTCCGGCGGGAGCCGTCGTGGTAATGGAAGGTTTGCTTGAGCCGGCGTCAGAAGCCTTTGAGTCCGAGGCCATTCCCGTGGGCGACCTTGTCGTGACCCGCGATGGCTTTACGCTCACGGTGCCGTTCGACGAGTCGACTCCGGTGACCTTGACCGGGCCTGCTGGCGAGCTGATCTACGAGCTTTCGCTCGACGATCTCGATTCCTCCGACGGCAATATCGATGGTGTTGTGCGCTCCAACCCAGTCAACGAGAACCCGACATTTCTCGATCCGGCGACCGGTGAGAACCTCGTGACCTTTACCGAAGAGGACTTCGAGAACTTCGAGTCACAGCAACACGACGGCTTCGCCGAAGAAGAATTCTTGGAAGGTTCCCAATCATCGGGTACCGAGGTCTTCTTCTCTGCTGACGGCGAGGTCTGGACCCAGATCTCCGACGATCGGCTAACGAACAGCTCGAACAACAGCTCGACTTCGCCGGTGGCTGTTGGCGACGACGATGTGATCTTCGTTCGCAACACCTACAGCGAACCACCAGCCGAGCTCTTTGCATTCGAGGCAGAAGGCCGCGATCCAACCCATGCGGAACTCAGCGCATTGGACGAGTGGGAGATCAGTGGCGGCGGCAACGCCATGGAGTTCTTCGCAATCGAACTGGGCTAGTTCGCAAACATCGATGGACGCTGAGCCGAGCACCAAACGCGTTCGCGCGATACCCGCACTAATAGCGGTCCTGGTCGTCGCGATTGCGGTTGCCGCTATAGCCCTTCTCGCCGCGCGCGGCGACACAACATCGACGCCAGACTCGAGTCTTGAAGCGCTGATCAGGTTGGAGTCCACCTTCAACGAGACCTTTAGTGCTGGCTCAAGAGACTACGGAGAGGCCATCTTCGACGGCACTCAGTTCGCGAGTATTGGCCACGGTATCGATGGTCCGATGCTTCGGACTTCGACCGATGGTTTGACGTGGGATGAACAGCCCGTGCCCGACGCTCCAAGCGGCTCCTTGGTGTCTGAACTCCTCGAGTTCGACGGAACGTACGCAGCGGTGATCCAACCGGCGCCCAACTTCGACTCGACGCAGTCGCCAACGTTGCTGCTGACGGTCTCCCGAGATCTCGAGACGTGGACCACAACAGAGCTTCCCGCCGTGGCGACCAACGGCCGCAACGTCTCCCTCGACAGCGGTCTGGCACTTGGAGAATCGGGCATCGTGATTCCCTTGCTGTCCCAGGTTCCGTTTCGAGCCATCGAGGAGAAATTTCTGGTCGAGAATGGACTGCTGACCAATGAGGACTTGCCGAGATACTGCGGCCTCGGTCAAGAACTGTCGATGCTCGAGGTGACTCTGTGCGATGAGGACCGATTCGCGCGGCCCGATGCCGAAGAAACGGCCCGGTTCGAGCAGCGTTGGGCTGAAGCCGAAACCGCGCAGGCGCGTGCCGAGGTCGAGGCGGAGTTCGACGTGGAACTGAGTGGCAGGGAGGTGGTGGCCACAGTGACTCCATCGGATCCCTTGTTCGACGAATTGTCAGAGATCCAGGCAGCAGCGTTCAGCAGCGATCTGCAAAGCCTCGCTTTGGTCGGGCCTCTCGATGGCCCGTTCACGCTGGTGGAGCTTCCCGGGGACTGGTTCCCGTCGATTGTCGACGTCGATGGTGGGTTCGTGCTCAGGACACGCGACGGTCGAGACGCCAACATCTATTCGTCTGCGGACGGTCTCGAATGGACACGGACTGCGACCGTTGAGAACGCGAGCGGGATGAGCCCGGTTGTTCTGGGTGACTCGTTGCTCGGCGCCACAATCGTCGACGGCGAATCAACGCGTATCGATCGGTCGATCGATGGCGGCACGATTTGGACGTCGACCGAGCTTGAGAGCAGCCTGCACGGCGGATTCCCTCAACTGCTTACCGGGCCCGCAGGTGCCGTCGTCTTTCGACGGCGCACCACCGAACCAACCGAACCGCCTCCAGCATTGCTCCCGGTATCGGTGAGACGCGATGGGTTTGTCCTGGAGAAAAGACCGGGCAAATTTGCTCCGGCCACGTTGACGGGCCCCGATGGTGAAGTTCTGCACCGGTTGTCGTCGGTCGAACTCGAGCTATCCAATGGCAACATCGAGGGAGTGGTCCGCTCCGACCCGGTAGATGAGAACCCGACCTTCCTCGACCCGGTGACCGGCGCGGACCTCGTCACGTTCACCAATCAAGACTTTTTGGACGCACGCGCGGAGTTCGAGGAGGGACTTGTTGACCGTCCCGCAACTGTCGAGGTCTTGTTTTCCGCAGACGGTGATGTCTGGACGGCGGTCTCGGACGATCGATTGGTGAGCGAAGCTGGGACGCAGCTTTCACCCGTCGCTGTTACGAATAGCGAACTGATCGTCGCTCGGAACACGTGGACCGAGCCGCCTGGCGAACTCGTCGTCTTCGAAGCCGAGGGCCGCGAACCGACGTACGCGCAAATCAGTGAGGTCTGGGACTGGGAGCTGTCCGGCGGCGGCAACTCCTTCGAGTTCTTCGCCATCGAGCTGGGCTAGTTGCTCGCCGCGTCGTCTTCGGTGTCGTAGCGGCCGTCCGCGATCCGTTTCGCGGTGCCGGAAAGGGCAGCGGCGCGCTCGTCAGCGGATTGTTGCCCCGCGAGCTTTTTGATCCGTAGCCCGGTGGTCGAGATTGTTGGCTTGCCGGCAGCGGTCAGCGCTTCGTTGCGCGAGTCCAGTGCGATCTTCTTGCGAACCTGATGTGGTTGAAGGTCGTCGTACTCGCGCGCCGTGATCTTCTCACCCACAACGAGCGCACCTGACTCGACCGCAGATTGGACCAGCGCCTGACCCTGCGTGGTGCGCACCATGATCCCGTTGAACCCTTCGTCTTCCCCGGTGGGCCCGCCGCCGGGCCACGCATCCGCGGCCGCGACATCAGAGCACTCGCCGAGGGCATCGGGACACACCGTGCAGCGGCTCTCGGTCTTCCAACCAGCTTCGTCGTCCCACATCTCGTTGTAGGTGAGCTCGAAGGACCGGCCGTCAAAGGTCTCAATCCGTGTCGCGCCCGGGTTGCCGTAGCCCCGGTAGCGAAACAGCGAAACCTCTTCCTCGTTGAGATCGAGTTCATCGATCACGTCGGTCGATTTCTCAAAGCGCGACTGCCCGCCGCACACCATCGTGAGTCGAGCGACCACCAACTCGTCGATGCGGGGATCGTTCGCCGAATGCAGGTGCACGGCCCCCAGATCGCACGGCTTCGCGATAATCGCAAACGGTTCGCCTCGCCCAAGCGCTGTTTCCAGCCCGGCGAGCGGAGCGGTCGGGCCGTACCATGAGCCGGTGTTGGCTCGAACCTGTTCGGGGTTTTCGCTAATGACCCAGCGGCTGCGCATGGGTTGTTCGGGGTCGGCACCGACGTGAAGCACGAACGCTGCCTGACCCGATTCGAGTACGTGCATGCCGAGCGCGGTGAGCACCCCGCCAGTCGCTGCTTCGAAGCGCACGTCGGGGTTCCCCGCCCAGGCATAGGCCATATCTGACACACGGCCCCAGATGTCGTCGACCGCAACATCGTCGAGGTCCGAGCGAACCGTTGCATTTGTGCCAGGGCACGAAGCGAGAATTGTTGCTTCTTCGGCGGGGGAGAACCCGTCGAGCGGGAAGGGGCGAAGGCTGCCAGCGGTGTTGGTGCGCATCCTTACCCGCTGCTCGGTCACCGATTCGCAGAGCCCGCACCCAATACAGAGGCCGTTGTTCACGACCTCAGCAACGCTGGCCGCGGTGTTCACTGCTCGTCGAGTGCGTTGTTGATCAGCTCGACGATCTGCTCGACCGTACGACTCGTCGTGTCGATCTGTGTGAACTGTGCATAGCCCTCGGCCCGTTCGGAGAGAAGATCTTCAATCCGTTGGCGGGGGTCTTCGCAATCGAGCAGTGGGCGCTTCGAACGCTCGGCGTGGCCCAGCAGCCGATCGGTGAGCGTGTCGACGGTGGCCGTCAGGCAAAAGATGTTGCCGGTCGTAGCGAGCGCGTCGGCGTTGCGCTCGTCGAGCAGTGTCCGCCCTCCCGTGGCGATCACGACGCCCGTTAGCTGCGCGAGCTCGATCGCGGCCGAGTGTTCCATCTCGCGAAAGACCTCCTCGCCTCGGTTGGCAAAGATCTCCGAGATCGGGCCATTGCGCTGCACGATCATCGCGTCGGTATCGACAAAGCCGAGTCGACGAGATTCAGCGAGCGCGCGGCCAACAGTCGACTTACCCGTGCCCATAAAGCCGGTGAGCACGACGTTGGATCGTACGTCTACCACGCGGGGTCGTAACCGTAGATGTCTCGAACCGGCGCCATCTCGTTTGCGCTGATCCGGATTTCGACCTGGTTCGGGTTGATGACATGCGGGTGTTCTGCGCCCATCGAATTCGATAGTCGCACGAGTTCGTGGCGCAGCTCAGAGACATAGTTCGCGAAGCGGACAGACTTGAGCGTCGGGTCGAGGCCACGTGTCAGCCAGCGGTTCTGTGTGGCAACGCCGGTTGGGCAGTGCCCGTCGTGACACTTTTGAGCCTGCACGCAGCCAATGGCGATCATTGCTTCGCGAGCAACGGCAACGCCGTCGGCGCCGAGCGCCATCGCGACCATCGCTTCGGTCGGAAGACCGAGGCGACCCGAGCCGATGAACACGATCTTCTCGTGCAGACCATGGGGAGCGAAGGCTCGGTAGACCTCGGCGAACCCCTGGCGGAAGGGGAGCGCAACGTGATCGCTAAACGGCAGGGGCGCTGCGCCGGTGCCGCCTTCGCCGCCGTCGATACTGATGAAGTCTGGGCCTTTTCCGGTGTCGGCCATGTGGCTAGCGAGTTCACCCCAGAAGGCCTTCTCGCCAACCGCCGACTTGATACCGACGGGAATTCCGCTCGCCGTGGCGAGCTCTTCGACGAAGCCCACAAGGGTGGCCACGTCGCTGAACGCGCGGTGCCGAGTTGGGCTGTTGACCGTGACCCCGACCTCGACTCCTCGTGCCATAGCGATTTCGGGGGTGACCTTGCGACCCGGCAACACGCCGCCGAGGCCGGGCTTTGCGCCCTGGGAGAGCTTGATCTCGATCGCTTTGACCGGGGCGCCGTCGAGCGAGGCGAGCATCCGGTCGAGCGAAAAGGTGCCGTCGGGGTTTCGTGCCCCGAAATAGCCGGTGCCGAGTTGAAGGATCAGATCGCCGCCGTGTCGGTGGTACTTGCTGATGCCGCCCTCGCCGGTGTTGTGCATGCAGCCTGCAATCGCCGAGCCGCGATTGAGCGACTCGATGGCCTGAGCGGACAGCGATCCAAAACTCATTGCCGAAACGTTCACGACGGACTCGGGCGTAAACGCGTGCTCACGCCCGTGGGCCTCGCCGAGGACCTTACGCATGGCGAGCAGGTCCTTCTTTTCTTCGGGCGGCGACGCGTGGGGGAACGCCGCGTGGCGGAACAAGACGTACCCAGGTTCGTTGAGGTCGTTGTCGGTGCCGAACCCGAAATAGGCGTTCTGTTTCTTGGCCGACGCATAGATGAACCGGCGAGAGTCACGGCTAAACGGCAACTCCTCGTCGTTGTCGGCAACGATGTATTGACGAAGTTCTGGTCCGATCTTCTCAATCAGGTATCGCAGATGGCCGATTACGGGAAAGTTGCGCAGAATCGTGTGCTTCTTCTGAAAAACATCGTGAATCGCGACGATGAGAAGAAACCCGACTATGACAACGATGAACCACAACCACCACGGCATGGAAAGATCGTAGGCTCAACGGGATGACAGAACGAACGCCGGACCTCTTAACAATCGCTGAGCGAGTTGTTGAGCAGGCCAAATCCGGAGAACAGCTCGAGGCCTACGTGTCTCGGGGAAGCTCCACCGAGGTCAAGGCGTTCAACGGCGAGGTCGAGTCGTTTACGAGCGCAACCTCCCAAGGCATTGGCATTCGGGTGATTTCGGACCACCGGGTTGGATTTGCCCACGCCGGGAGTCTTGAAGCCGACGTTATTGCCGAGACACTTGCCGAAGCGCGAGACAACGTGGCGTTCGCCGAACCCGACGAATGGGTGGCGCTCAGTGAACCCGATGGGTTGACCCCGATCGTGCACGATCACTGGGACGACTCGGTCGCGACAATGGCCACCGAAGACAAGGTTCAGATGGCGATCGACCTCGAGGCAGCTGTTCTCTCAGCAGACCCACGGGTAACCGGAATCCGGGTCGCGGCCTACGGCGACGGCTCGGGCGAAATGGCCCTGGCCACGAGCACCGGAGTGCGCGCGACCGATCGCGGAACCGGAGCCAACATCTCCGTCGCAGCGCTCGCCAAAGACGGCGACGACACTCAGATCGGTGCCGGGTTCGACGTTAACTTCGGCCCCAAAGACCTCTCGCTCGAAAAGGCCTGCGACGACGCTGTCCTACGGGTCACCCGGTTGCTCGGCGCAACCAAACCCAAATCTCAGAAGCTGACGATCGTGCTCGAACCTCGAATCGCAGCCTCCATCATCGGCGTGATGGTCGGAATGATCTCCGGCGAACGGATGATCAAGGGGCGCACGCCGTTCCTCGATCGCGTCGGCGAAACCATTGCCTCACCGCTGCTCTCGGTGATCGACGACCCGACAGACGATCGCTCCTTCGGAGCTACGTCGGTCGACGGTGAAGGCCAGACCTGTCGTCCCCTGAACCTCGTCGAGAACGGGGTCCTCAATGGCTTCATGCACAACACCTACACCGGCCGACGCAGCGGAGAAGGAACCACGGCCAACGGTGTGCGCGGCTATCGCTCCGGCCCCGGAGTCGGGCCCCACGCAATCGTGATGGCCCCCGGCGAAGGCGACATCGACAGCATCGTCGCCAGCGTCGACAACGGACTCTTCGTCACTTCGCTTTCCGGAATGCACTCGGGCATCAACCCGGTCAGCGGCGACTTCTCGGTCGGAACCGGAGGACTCATGATTCGAAACGGAGAGCTCGCTGAGCCAATACGCGAGGCCACGATTGCCAGCACGATCCAAAAAATGCTTACCGACATCTCCGCCGTCGGAGCCGACACCGAATGGCAACCCGGCGGATGGGGCCCGGTGTCTATGGCAATCTCCGACGTATCGATGAGCGGCGAATGATGAGCCTCCTCGCCCAAGCGGGCGACGTCGAATTGACGATCATCGAAGCGGTCATCCTCGGACTCGTCGAAGGGTTAACCGAATACCTCCCCGTGAGCTCGACCGGCCACCTGCTCGTCACCAACGAACTGCTCGGCCTCAACGACACCCAAGCAAGCGAAGACGCGATCAACACGTACGCAATCTGCATTCAGGTCGGCGCCATCATTGCCGTGCTGTTTCTTTATTGGGAACGCATCCGACAAATGATCGACGGTCTGCTCGGCCGTAGCGAAGAAGGCCGCAGAATCCTCATCGCAGTCATCATTGCGTTCGTGTTCACCGCCATCATCGGACTCTCCGGCGAGAGTTTCGTCAAGGAGAACCTGTTTGGTGTTGCCCCGATCGCAGGCGCATGGATCGTGGGCGGCATTGGCATCTTGGTGCTTAGCCGCACTGGCTGGTTCGACCGAACAACCAAGGAACTCGGTTCGCTCACCTGGCAAAACGCCGTCGTCATCGGCCTGATTCAGGCCATCGCGATGTGGCCAGGCGTTAGCCGTTCCATGATCACCATCTTCGCTGCGGTCCTCGTTGGCCTCTCGCTGCGCGCCGCGGTCGAATTCAGCTTCTTGTTGGGTTTGCTGACATTGACGGCCGCGACCGTCTGGGAAGGGCTCCGAGGCGGCGAGGAGCTCGTCGAGACCTTCGGAATCACGACACCGCTAATCGGCCTTGTCGTTGCGTTCGTATCTGCGGTCGCGTCGGTCAAGTGGATGGTGAGCTGGCTCAACGACAAAGGCTTCGAAGTCTTTGGCTGGTACCGCGTCGCCATAGGCATCCTCGCCTTCATCCTCCTCGGCGCCAACGTCATCTAGGCGCTGTGTCTCCCTCCGGGGGCGGTTCATGCGCCACGGAGGCTCTGTGTCGTCCCTCCGGGGGCCGTTCACGCGCCACGGAGGCTGGGCGCCGGAGGCGCAGGTCGCGCTCGGGCGCTCGAACAGCGGAGGCGCAGGTCGCGCTCGGGCGCTCGAACAGCGGAGGCGCAGGCGCGCTTGGGTGGGGCTCTCCACTCCTTAAGGTGGTGGTAGTGAGAGTCGATTCATAGATATGTCTGATCTCACGGCTCCTCGGAGCCAGATAGACGTCTACGCGCGCCGGATCCTCCTCGGCGGGGTCGCTGCTGTTGTGGCGATCGTTGCCTATTCGCTGTTCACGTTGCTCGCGCCCAAACGCTGGGATCCAACGCTCGAACAATTCGTTGCGTTCGTCGAGACCGAGCGTGGTCTCGAGTTTGATCACCCCGTCAATCTGCGCTGGGCGGACATCGCCGCCGAGATCGAAGCCGATCGCCCGGCTGCTCCTCCAGGGATCGTCGTCGACCCGTGGGCGGACGCGCATCGTCTGCTCGGCCTGGTCGATCCCGCGCCAAGCTCCACCGTCTCCGATGCCCTGACCGAGACGCTCGCCGAGAATGCGGGGGCGTTCTATGAGCCATGGACCGAAACGATCGTCCTGCCCGAAGGGACGAGCGAAACAGCGCTGAGCGTCACGATCGTCCACGAACTCACCCACGCACTCCAACATCAAAACGGCATGCTCGGTGCGGGAACGCTCACCGATTCGAACGACGGCGAATTTACGCGCACCGCACTGATCGAGGGCGATGCCGAACGAATTGCGGTGAACTATTTCTGGTCGTTGAGCGAAACCGACCGGCAGGCGTTCCTCGATGCTGTTGGCTTCGACGAGGATGTCGAACCGCCCGACCCCGGCGACAACTTCTACGCCGCGTCGTTCTATGCGTCCTATGAGATTGGGCGTCCGCTCGTTGAAACGATCATCGAAACTGGCGGCATTGAAGCCCTGAACGCACTCCTTCGCGCCAAGGACGTGGGAACGAGCGAGCGGTTGATCGACCCGCTTGGGGCAAGCGAACGCTCCGCAGTAGACGCGGGCTCCGAGATGCGACTGCCGCGAGGGGCAACCCAGGCGGTTGGCGACTTGGGTGCGCTCACCTGGTTTCAAGCCATCGCTCCTCAAGTCGGCACCGAACGCGCTCTCGACGCGATCGTCGGCTACGACGACGATGCGTTCGCGACCTTCGATCGGGCTGGCCGGACGTGCGCTCGGTTCAACGTTGCGTTTGATGACGTGATGGAAGCCGAGCAGTTCGCCGATGTCATGGCCGACCTCACGGTCGAATCCTTCGACATCCGGGGAACGTCGGTCGAGGTCGACATCTGTGACCCGATCGGCGATCCCGCTCAGCAACGATTGGGGACCATCATCCCGCTTGTGGTTGGCTCTGAGGCGACAAGTGTCCATCTGGCGAACGGAGAACCAGCCGACGTGGCACGCTGCGCCGGGCTCGCCCTCGCCGCAACAATTCCCGCAGACCAGCCAACGACCGAGTTCATTGGCTGGGACGCGGTGATCGAGCAGGCTCCCCGCTTCCTCGACGACTGTCGCTAACAACTACGCTGCGCACAACAGCCACTTCCCCCGGCCTTCTAACGAATCTCCCGAGGGGTGCGCTGTGGCGCTGTTCCGTCAAACCCGCCTGTTTCCATTTGGCGTCCGAATTCGAGTAGCCCGCGTCCGAGCGTGGCTTTCACACCGCAGGGCCCTGCGGCGCTCCGCGCTACTGGTGCTCGCGATGCTTCTGGTCGTGACCGTGATGAGCGCTCGCTCGAGCGCGCGCAGCGTCGAGGCCTCCTGGGGTTCTACGAGCCACGTGTTGGTCGCCCAGGACAGGGTCGAGATTGGTCAGTCGGCCCGCGATCTCCTAGCGAGCGAACCTCGCCCGGTCGGTGTGCTCCCCGTCGACGCGGTCATCGAAGAAGATCTCGTCGCCGTCGGTGCGCTCACCGCGCTTCGGCGACTCGAACCCGGCGATATCATCACCCGCCGCGACCTGGTCGGCTTCGATGACGAGCGAAGACTCGACGACTCCCAGCGCGCCCTCAACGTGCCGACTGGGCCGGCGACACCCGAGCTACTCCCGGGCGACGCGGTCGAACTCATCGTCGTCGTCGACCGATTCGGGAGCGAGGGCGACGCCCCGGTTCGCCCCGTGGCAGGACTGATCTTGAACTCGACCCCGGATGCGGTGACCGTCTCGGTCAACGCTGAATCGGTTGTCCGGCTGGCCGAGGCACAGAGCGATCAACGATTGGTGATCGTGCGCCGCTAGTCGCTAGAAGAGCTCTTGCTGGCCGAATCGCTCGACGAGCTCTTGGTGGTGGACTCACTCGATGAACCTTTGCTGTTCGAGTCACTCGATGACGAGCTTGCGCTCGAAGATGAAGAATTGGCCTTGCTCGACGAGCTCGAACCGCTCTTGGCGGAGTCGTTCTTATAGAAGCCACTGCCCTTAAACGAAATGCCGACAGCACCGAACACCTTCGAAATGTTCTTCTTCGAACGGGTTCCGCAACCCGGGCATTTGGGGGTCGAGTCGTCGGAGAAGGACTGAACCTTCTCGAACTCCTCAGAGCATTTCTTGCAGCGGTATTGATAGGTCGGCATTCGAATCCGTCCGTTTCCTTTCCAGACGACAGTCAAAGGACTGCGTTGAGAGTATTGGGCCGTATCGCCTCAACAACAACCCGAGGCCGTGTGTTCCAATTTTGGGGCGTGTTCCTGAGGGGTCTCGTCGATAGCGGTCGCCTAACATGAAGGCGTGTATGACACCTTCGTAGGCGTGGCGTTACTGGTGGCTGGCTACTTCGCGGGCTCCTTTCCAACCGCCAGCGCCATGGGAATGCTGTCCGGGCACGATCATTCCAAAGAGGGTTCTGGCAATCCTGGAGCATCCAACGTGTACCGGACGTCGGGAGCGGCCTACGGCTTGGTCACCGTTTTCATTGACCTGCTCAAAGGGTTCATCCCGGTTTTGGCTACGGTGCTCATTCTCGACCGGTCGTGGGGAGCTGCCGTGTGGGCGCTCGCAACCGTCGGACACGTGATTCCCTTTGCTCGTTGGAGCAACGGCGGCAAAGGCGTTGCTACGGGCGGAGGTGGCTCGCTGCCGTTGTTCCCGTTCTTCGGCCTGGTATTGGTTCCGGTATTCGTTCTGCTTGTGAAACTGACCAAGCGTGCGTCGGTCGGGTCACTGGTCATCACGCTGCTCGCCGTCGTCGGCGTCGTGATCTTTCACCAAGAAGACATGGAAATCGTTGCTGTTCTCGTCGTCGCTGGCGTGATCTTGTTCCGTCACAAGGCAAACATTGGGCGCCTGCTCACGGGCAAAGAACTCAAAGTTAGCTAGGGCGCTGCGAGCCTCGACCCCCGGACCGGGGTGTCGGGCGACAGTCCCGAACGAGTTATAGCAGCAGAAGGTCGATGGCTTCGCCGGCGTGAACGCCAGGGCCGTCGGGAATGATGGCGAGCGCATTCGCCGCTGCCATTGCCGAGAGTTGGTGCGAGCCCTGGCCACCCGAGAAGGTCGCTTCGTAGCGACCGTCGGCACCCATTGCGGCATGCACCCGAGCAAAGTGGGTCTTGCCGTCGGCGTTGCGCAACATGTCGGCTCCGGCGACCGCAGGTACAGGCGTTACTTCGGGTTCGCTGTGGCCCATCATTTTCCGAAGGCCGGGACGGGCAAAGAGTTCGAAGGAGACCATCGAGGAAACCGGGTTGCCGGGAAGGCCAAAGATGGGGGTGCCGTCCACCGTTCCGAACGCCAGCGGTTTGGCGGGCTTGATCGCCACCTGCATCCATTCCATCTCACCGATCTCGCTGAGAACCTTCTTGACGAAGTCGAAGTCGCCCATCGAGACGCCGCCGCTCGTTATGACCGCGTCGCACGAGGCTGCCGCAGCGGTCATTGCTGAGCGGATCTGGTCTTCGTCGTCGGGGACGAGGCCGAGGTCGACGGCGGTTGCTCCCATAGCCGCCACGAGCGCGAGCAGCGTATGGCGGTTCGAGTCGTGAATTTGCCCGACCTCGAGTGCGCGCGGCCCGTCGACCAGTTCGTCGCCCGTCGAGATGACGCCAACCTTCGGCCGTTCATAGACGGGGACGTCGTAGATGCCGATCGAGGTGCACACGCCGAGGTGTGCCGGTCGCAGATGTGTGCCCGCAGCAAACACGACCTGACCTGCGGTGACATCGTCTCCGCTCGGCCGAATGTGATTGCCGACCGGTACCGACTCGGCAATGTCGACGGATTGGTGATCCTCTGACAGCGAGGTCAATTCGACCATCACGACCGCATCGGCCCCCGGCGGCATTGGAGCGCCGGTCATGATCCGCACGGCCTGACCCTCGTTGACGGTGATGTCAGGGGCAGCGCCGGCGGCGATGGTGCCGACCATGTCGAGGGTCACCGGAGCGTTGGCCACGTCGGCTGCGCGGATCGCAAAGCCGTCCATAGCGGTGTTGTCGAACGGGGGGATGGGGCCGACCGCAGCGAGGTCGGCAGCGGTTACGAGGTCCGCCGCGTCGTCGACCGGCACGGTCACGACCGGACCGGGATCACATTTCGATAGGACAAACTCGCGGGCGTCGGAGAGCGGAATCATCACCGCTCAGGCTACCGGGTCGCCATGGCGGGCTCTGCTCGCGCTTTCCAGGTTTCGCTTCCGGGTCGTAGACTTATTTGATGGAGTTGGTTGACACCTTTGGGCGCGTGCACCGCGACCTGCGCATCGCGGTCACGGATCGCTGCAACTTTCGCTGCCAGTACTGCATGAGCGAAGAGATGGTCTGGATGCCTCGCAACGATCTGCTGTCCTTCGAGGAGATCACCCGCATTGCCCAACTCGCCGTCGAACGATACGGCGTCGACAGCATCCGCTTGACCGGCGGCGAACCGACCGTTCGAGCAAATCTGAGCCGACTGGTCGAGAATTTGGCCGCCCTCGATGTCGACCTTGCGATGACGACCAACGGCGTGTCGCTTCCGCTTATCGCTCAAGACCTCCGTGACGCGGGGCTGCGCCGCCTGAACATCTCGCTCGATTCGCTCGACAGGGACCGCTTCGCCGAGCTCACCCGCCGCGACGACCTTGAACGAGTCCTCGAAGGCATCGATGCTGCCATTGCAGCGGGCTTTGACCCGGTAAAGATCAACGTCGTACTCATGAACGGCATCAACCACGACGAGATTGTCGACTTTGCCCGCTTTGGTCGAGACAAGGGTGTCGTCGTCCGGTTCATCGAGTTCATGCCGCTCGACGCCGACGAACAATGGGGCCCGGATCGAGTCGTACCGCTCGAAGACGTCGTTGCCCAGATCCACGCAGAGTTCCCACTCGAACCACTCACCCGAACTTCGGCTCCGGCGACCCGCTACCGCTACCTCGATGGCGGGGGAGAGGTCGGGGTAATCGCAACGGTCACCGAGAAGTTCTGCGACACCTGCGATCGCATCCGACTGACCGCCGATGGTCAGTTCCGCAACTGCCTGTTCGCCGTGTCTGACTACAACCTCCGAGACGCAATGCGAGGCGGAGCTACCGATGATGAGCTCGCGGCCATAATCGAAGGCGCCGTCACCGATAAGTGGGCAGGACACGGCATCGACACCGTGCACTTCATCCGGCCGAAGCGCAACATGAGCCAGATCGGCGGCTGAGAAATGTCCGCCCACGACGATTTCACCCATCTCGACCCTGCCGGTCGTGCACGTATGGTCGACGTCACCCAGAAAGAGCCGACGCATCGCCGCGCGATTGCTCGCGGTCGCGTCTACATGACACCCGACACCGCATCTGCTGTTGCTCGGGGTGCCATAGCAAAGGGCGACGTTCTGAGCGTCGCTCGTGTTGCGGGCATTCAGGCAGCGAAACGAACCGCCGATCTGATTCCGCTATGCCATCCGCTCATCATCGGGGCCGTCAACGTGAACTTCGAACTCGGAGACGAACACGTCGACATCGAGGCGTCGGTCGAAACGGTCGGCCAAACCGGCGTCGAGATGGAAGCACTGACCGCATGCTCGGTCGCCGCGCTCACGATCTACGACATGTGCAAATCGCTCGACAAGTCGATGACGATCTCCGAAATTGCCCTCTGGGAAAAGACCGGTGGCAAGAGCGGCACCTACCAGCGAGAGTCATGAGACTCCGGCACGCTCACCGGGTGAGGTGACCGCGCCCGAGGGGTTGTTTGAGTTCGATGACGGGCTCTACCACCCGAGTGAGTTCACACGAGGTCCGTGGAATGCGAACGCCCAACATGGTGGGCCGCCATCGGCGCTGCTCGCAGCGCTGTGCGAGCCACATGTTCGAGCTGATGAGTTTCTTTCCCAGCTTCACATCGAACTCCTGCGTCCAATCAGCCTCGACCCGTTAGAAGCCACGGCTGAGCGGGTGCGCGTGTCGGGCAGGGTCTTCCAGGTGCACGGCCAGCTCGAACAGGGCAGCGAGGTGGTTGCACGTGCAACTGCGCTGGTACTTGTTAGCTCCGAGCTGCCAGAACCGGACTGGGTCGCTGAGCGAACGCCTGCCACTGCGCCTCCGTCGGCCGACGCGGCGGTTGATCCACCCCGCTGGGCAAGCGGCGACGTCACTACCTATCACCGCAACGCGGTCGAGCATCGCTTCACCGAGGGGTCTTTTCGTGATCCGGGGCCTGCGGTCGACTGGATTCGGCTTCGTATGCCAGTGATTGCTGGAGCAAGCCCGTCAGGACTGCAACGATTGGCCGCAACCGCTGACTTTGGATCGGGCATTTCGGCCGTCTACTCGTCGGATTCACCAATCGGGTTGATCAACGCGAACCTGACAATCTCACGGATCCGAGAAAACGTCGGCGAG
The DNA here is from genome assembly GCA_964570495.1 of uncultured Acidimicrobiales bacterium. Taxonomy (GTDB): domain Bacteria; phylum Actinomycetota; class Acidimicrobiia; order Acidimicrobiales; family SHLQ01; genus SHLQ01. The sequence continues at coordinate 23,338 of CAZMYN010000012.1, forward strand.
TGGGTGTCGCTGGACGCGACGACTCACGTTGGGCGCGGCACCGGCCTAGGAACTACCTGGCTGGGCGATCCAGACGGACGCGTCGCAATCGCGACGCAGTGTCTGCTTGGGTATTCGACTACGCGCTAGCTAGTCGATCCGCTCGAGGAGTTCGAGTTTCGCGTCCTCAAGTTCTTCGTCGTTGAGCTCGCCGCGCTGGTGCATGCGCTGAATCTTCTCGGTCATCGACATGAGCTCTGGCGCCGAGAGACGTCCCTTGCCTGCGAACAGACGCTCGACCGTAGTCATTGACTCCAGGTCGAGATCTTCGAGCTCGGGGGTTTCTTCGGGCTCCTCTGGCGGTGGGGTAGCGGTCTTGCCATTGATCCGAGCTGCCTGCTTCTCAGCCTTCTTGGCGGCCTTTGCGCGCTCTCGTTGCAGTTTTGCGAACGTAGTACGTTGCTTTGCCATTGGATGCTCCTTCGGTCAACGGGTTCGGTGCGGTTTCGTCTTTGGTTCGTTCCAACTCAGACGAGCGCAGTGCCCGACGGCCCGAGATCAGCGCGCGTTAAGTAACGCATTGGGCTCGGGGGGTATTCCGATCTTCCACCTTAGAGAACGGCGGGCACTTTGCCGTGTCACTCGGGTGTGACTCCTGTAAATCGAGTCGATTGGCCCAGACAAAAACAGTATCTGGGCCGTTCGGCCCTGGAGCGAGGGCGGTGATGGACGATTCAAGGAGGGTAAGGGCATGGACCCAAGAGACGGAATGTAGGTAGACCTATGAGTGAAACAATGTTGCCGGGAACGTGGTCTTCTCTTATCGAGCAGGTAAAGCCGTTCGGTGAGACGAACCTCGAAACAACTCTCTCTGACGCTGGCCAACTTCTTGGATTCAGCGCTGCACAGATCGAACAATCAGGACGCTCGTTGGCGCGCATCGGTGGACTCCGCAACTTCTCCGAGGGGCACTCGGTCGATTTGGAGCATTCCGGTTGCGTCTTGAATGTGCTCTGGGACGAGACACCCTCTGAGGAACACATCGTGAGCCTCGGTGCCCTCGCTCAGATTCTCGACCTGACCTTCCTCGCGGAAGACCGCAGGCTTCATGGGTCCCATACGCCGGTGATGGCGCCGACAGGTACGAAGGATCGCCTCACCAACACGATCGATCGCGACGCCTTCCTCGATTACCTCGACATCGAATTCGCCGCAGGCCCAAGCAGCGCCACCGTCATGGTCATGGGCCTTGACTCGTTGAGCGTCATCAACGACACGATGGGCCACACCGTTGGCGACATCGTCATTGCCGAGACCGCTGACCGGTTGCGCAAGACGCTTCGGTCATGCGACATCATTAGCCGCCTCGGTGGGGACGTGTTCGGGATCTACTGCCCAAACATGGACACCGATACTGCAGCTGCTTTGGCGCTGCGTCTTCAATCCGCAGTTGCTCGGCCGGTCAGCGTTCAAACGAACGAACTTCGGGTTTCAGCCAGCACGGGTATTGCGTCTCGCGCAAAGGGCGAGAAGGCAGCCGACGTGACCTCCAATGCCGACACTGCGCTGCAAGCAGCAAAGGCCCAGGGTCCGGGCGACATGGTTGTCTATGACGGTGCAATCCGCATGCGCACCGAGGACCGCCGCATGCTCGCAACCGAGCTCGTGGAAGCGCTCGAGCAGAACCAACTGACTACCGATCTCGAACCAATCGTGCACCTTCCCGCTGGATCGATCGTCGGCGTTGAAGCCCACGTTGTTTGGCAACACCCCACTCGCGGCGAGATTGATCGATCCGAGTTCATGGACTTGGCCGAGCTCATTGGTCGGGTAGCCGACGTTGAGCGTGCAGTTCTTGACTTTGCGTTGGCCGTAAAGAGCGATGAAGCAATGCGGACCGGAATCAACATTTCGGGCTCAACGTTGCGGGATCCGGTTGCGATCAACTGGATCGTCGAGCGCCTCCAGGGCGCACAGAACAAGATCATTGTTGAGGTCACCGAGTCGGCGGTCTCGACGGCTGGTTCGATCGCGATTCGTCACCTCGAGGCGTTGCGTAGCGCTGGAGCGTCGATCGTGCTTGACGATTTTGGCTTGTCGTTCGCCTCGTTGCGCACACTTCACGCCTTTGGTTTCGATGGCATCAAGCTGCACACGTCGCTTCTCAACGAGATCGAAGGATCCGGCACTGCTGGTATCACGCAGGCGGTCTACGCGAGCGCCGCTGCGGTTGGGTTCGATGTCGTGCACTCGGGTGTCGATTCCGATGACGACCTGCGCATGCTTCTGGCTCTCAACGAAAAGGTCTCCGGCGACGGCATGTTCGCCCAAGGGCCCGCAGTGCGTGCTCGGGTCGCTGCTGCAGTGTCCAACGGTTAGATCTGCATCCGCACGCGCCGAGGAGCCGGCCAAAGGCCGACTCCCCGGTACCCGCGCTAGCTCCCTAGAGCAAGATCAGCTCGTGACCTCTTCAGAGGCTTCTGCTGCCTCTTTGGTGAGGTCGATCACGTCGGAGGAGTCAACCTCGGGTGCGTATACGCGCTCGCCGTGGATGCTGACGTCGAGTCCCTGATATTCCTCTTCCTCGCTCACACGCAGACCGATGGTCATGTCGAGGAGCTTGGCAATGATGAACGTGCCGACTGCCGAGAAGGCAATTACTGAGGCCATTGCAATGATCTGGCTGAGGAGAAGGCCGGGCTCACCGAAGAACAGGCCGTCGTGGCCGCCGACCGACTCCTGGGCGAAGAGGCCGAGGAGGAGTCCGCCGACGATGCCGCCGACTCCGTGGATGCCCACCACGTCGAGCGAGTCGTCGTAGCCGAGGCGGTCCTTCAAGCGGATGGCGAAGAAGCACACGACACCAGCAACGAGGCCGAACACGACCGATGACAAGGTGCCAACAAAGCCAGCAGCCGGGGTGATGGCGACGAGGCCGGCAATGAGGCCCGATGCTGTTCCGAGGATCGTTGCCTTGCCTTCCTTCATCCATTCGATTCCGACCCAACCAACCATCGCGGCCGAACCTGCAACGAAGGTGTTGATGAGCGCTTGGGCAGCTGCGCCGTCTGCAGCGCCAGCCGAGCCAGCGTTGAAGCCGAACCAGCCAAGCCACAGGATTCCGGTACCGATGAGCAACAGCGAGAGGTTGTGCGGGCTCATGTCGTCAGAGCCGAGACCACGACGCTTGCCGAGGATCAGCGCCATTACGAGGGCAGCAACACCAGCGTTGATGTGAATTGCGGTACCGCCGGCGAAGTCGAGCGCTTCAGGGCCGAGGTTCAGGTGCCAACCGCTGTAGACCCAGTAGGTAACCGGGGTGTAGACGATGATCGACCAGAGCGTGAGGAATGCCACCCACGCCGAGAACTTCATACGGTCAGCCACAGCGCCCGAGATCAGCGCAGGGGTAATCGCTGCGAAGGTCATAAAGAAGGCGACCATCAACAGGTTAGGAACGCCCGCATCGTTGACTCCTTCGATGCCGTCCAAGCCAATGGCGCTGAACCCACCGATGATCGAGCCCTCTCCCTCATTGCCGAGCGAGTAGGTGAACAACACCCACAGGATCGGGACGATGGCGATGCTGGCCATGTTCATCATCAACATGTTGCCGACGTGCTTTGAACGGACCATGCCGCCATAGAAAAGTGCAAGGCCAGGCACCATGAACACGACAAGCGCGGTGCTGATGAGCATCCACGCCGTGTTCCCGGTATCCAACGCCTGAGCGAGGACGAGGTTCATTTGTACTCCTTGGGTTTGGCCCACGCTCTCCTACGTGAGATGCACCTAGGATCACGCTGCTTGGGCACACTCCCAAGCGGAGACAACAGCTTTCACACGCTCGAAACACTCCCGAAACAGTCTTTTTGTCGAGACTCAGCTCGACATCCC
>CAZMYN010000013.1:0-2955 GCA_964570495.1 uncultured Acidimicrobiales bacterium
GAAGTTGAGGTTGAAGACACCGACTTTAAGGTTCTCGAAGACACCGACCTTGAAGAAGTTGACCTTGACGAGGTCGATCCATTTGCTGGCGCGGACGAAGAAGAAGGCCCTGAATTCAGCTTTAAGAGCAAGTCTGCAGAAGGCACTGCTGCTGTTGTAACGGGTGACGAACTCATCGAATTCGATGAAGTGCAGGAACTCGACGCTGAAGTCGTCGATTCATCAACGAGCGACTCGTTCGGTTTCTCTGACGACATCGTGGTGGAGGACATCGTGGTCGCTGACGACAGCGACCCGAGCGTGGGATACCTCGGCGATGTCCGTGAGACGACCGACGAGCCTGTCGCCATCGAAACCGACGACCTGATCGCCGAAATCGATTCGCTGAGCCCTGACGAAGATGCACTGAACGATGCGATTGGGCTCGATATTGATGTCGACGCACCAAACATCGACCCAAAGGTCATTACTGGATCGGCCGTCGTTGCTGGTGCCGCAGCCGCAGCCGGACTTTCCGATACCGAACGGCCGAACGCCGAGATCCGCGATCGTGGCCGACTCTCCGATCTCTCGGCGGAAACCCCTGAGCCAACAACGCAGAAGGGTCGATTTACTCGTCAGCCGAAGGTCGATCACGACCTGACCGAGCTGTTCATCAAACCGGGCTCACCGGATCACGCTGCCCAAGAATCAAACTTCAAGTGGCTTGTTCCGCTCGGCGTTCTGGCACTCGCCGTTCTGGCCTTCGTGATCTGGGCATCGGGCAACGGCGGCACCGATGTCGCAAACCCGGCCGCTGCCGACGACGACACCGTCATTACCAATGACGAGCCCGCCGAAACCACGACGACGACAACCACCACCACGACCACGACCCAAGCACCAGAGGCCCCTGCTGCAGCCAGTGTTTGGGAGCTTCTCGGTGTGGATACGAACACTTCGGACTTCGCGGCACTCGGAGCGCCTCTCGGCCTCCAAGCAACCCTTGAACAGCAAGTGGACTCCGAAGGAAACCCCCTGGCGTTCACCCTTCTCGCTCCTTCGAACGACGCCCTTGCCATGCTGACCCAAGAACAGCGTGACGCTCTAGCGAGCGACCCCAACCGGGCGCGAGAGTTGATCGACTATCACTTCGTCGACCAGGCCTTGACGTCGGAACTGCTTCTCGCGAGCACCGGGGGTCAGGTCCTGACCCGTTCGGGTGATGCGCTGCTAATCGAAATCATCGACAACGAAGTCATCTTCAATGGCGTTAGCCGAATCTCACAGGACAACCTCCGAGCCGAAAACGGCCGTGTTCTCGTTATTGACACGGTGCTGCCGCTCGAGGTCCCCGAGGGCCGGACAATCACCGAGGAAGAGGTCGTCGAGCCAGATCCTGAACCAGTCGAGGAAGAGGTCGTCGAGCCAGAGCCAGAGCCAGAGCCAGAAGATGACCTGAGCAACGTGCTCGATCTGGCCAACGTTCAGTTCGAAGTCCTGTCATCGCGAATCACTCCGGCCGGACAAACCGAGTTGCAGAACGCCGTTGCCTTCTTCCGGGACAACCCCGACGTCACGGCAACCATCGAAGGCCACACCGATAGCGATGGACGTCCGGAGAAGAATCTCACGCTCTCCCAGCAACGAGCCGACGCGGTTCGAACGTTCCTTGTTTCAAACGGAATTGACGGTGCCCGACTCGAAGCCGTGGGCTTTGGTCAAGAACAACCAATCCTCGTCAATGGTGTCGAGGACAAGGTCGCCAGCCGCCGGATCGAGTTCGTCCTTAACTGAGACTCCATGACGCTCGGTCACGCCAGGCCGGCGTGTGTCCGGCCGGTATAGATTCGGCTGGGTCTGAGACTCCACGACGCTCGGTCACACCAGGCCGGCGTGTCGTGCCTTGTGGAGTGGAGGTTCAGCTCCCGAGCATCCAGCTGCGAGCGCGGTCTGGCTCGAAGTCTGACTCGAGAAATTCATCGAGGCGATCGTCGAGGGTGGGGTCCGCATCGGCGAGGGCTTGATAGAAGCCGCTCCCCCCAGCCTGCTTTTGCGCCTCGGCTTGTGCGGAGTGCGCTTTGATCTGCGCAGCACGTGCTTGGGTCTGCTTGTGTTTGAATGCCCGCACGGCCCGATGTACTCGCCGCAGTTGCTCTTCGGCCACGGTTGCACGCTGCTCAGCAGCGACAACTCGAGCATGCAACTCTGCGATCTGTTCAGCAGGACTCTGTATCTGAATAGCGGTATCCACGTAGGCCTATCGGACGATGCTCTCGACTCGATGAGGAAAACCCCAACATTTTTCACACCCCACTATTTGGTATTGAGAACTCAGTTTCGACGTTGGAAATCCGATAGTTGATCACAAGCGAATTCGCGCGAATTTGCTTGCCGCCCATTGGAGATTGCAAGTACATGCCGCAAGAGGAGCAGTTTGAATGGCCGTCGTTCCAGACGGTTCTTCGCGACGTTGCACCGAATAGCCTCACCGCTCGGTCGCTCGCTCATGACGATCAGCGCGCCCGATACTCAGCAAAGGCGGAGCAAGTTCGTGAGGCCTTCAAAGAAGAGGAGGCGCGTCTAGCCGCCCTCGAAGCCTCAACAGGCGTTGGCGAAAAGCCTCTCCAGGTAATCGACGAAGACGAATTCGACAAAGAGATCGAGCTCCGCTCCCTAGGCTCTGCCGACGGATTCGAACCCTTTGAAGCACGGCTGCCTAATCCTCTTGAGCCGTTGGATCTTGACACCTCTTCTATCCGAGCTCTTCTTGAACGCCCAGCGTCTGACGGGCCGATTTCGGATTCGACGCTCGATGCGCTCGATCCCCTCCCCCAGTACGACCCGATTGAGGTTGTCGACGATCCCGAGCCGATCGAAGAACCTGTTGCGCAGTTTGAAGAAGTCGAAACGGTCGAAGAGGTTGTAGAGACCGAGGAAGCCGAACTCGTCGAAGAAGCCACCGACACCCAAGAA
>CAZMYN010000013.1:3055-20742 GCA_964570495.1 uncultured Acidimicrobiales bacterium
CGAAGTACAAGCCTTCGAACCAACCATCGACGAAGTACAAGCCTTCGACGAAGTAGAAGCCTTCGAGCCAGCCATCGACGAAGTAGAAGCCTTCGAGCCAGCCGCCGCTCCGTCAATCTTCGACGAAGTACAACCGTCTGGCACCCCCTCAATCTTCGACGAGTTTGAAGAGCCGACCGAGGTGGTTGAGGAACCGGTGCTGGAGGACGACTCTCCCGATGTCTTGGACCTCCCAATTCTCACCGACGTTCCCGGCATTGAACTTCCTGGCAACGATGCCGAGGTCGAGATCTTCGACGACCTGGCGCCCATCGACCTTTCGCCCGTCAGCGACGAGGAACAAGACGCCCAGATCATCGAAATGCGATCGATCGACCTTGACGACCTGCAGGCGGATTCCGAGCAGCCCGCCCTCGAGACCTTCGAGGAGGCCGGAACTGACTGGTTTGATCTCGGCGATTCGAGCTCAACGATCGAACAGGACCGAATCGACCTTCAATCTCACGATTCGAACGCCGAAGAATTCGATTTCGTCGCAACCGCCGATGAGATCGAGACCGATCTGGACTCCCTCATCGACATGGGCTCGGAATCCTCAGACATGGGGGGCATCCAGTACGGCGGCAGCGACGCCCCCAGCCAATCCATCGATGATGGACCCGCAAATAATGTGGTTCCGCTTCATCCCGAAATGGACGCGTTCGCACAACACGTCCCAGGGGCTGATCCTCTTGGTGGCGACACGTTTGGTCAGGATTCGCTCACCCAAGATTCTTCAGCGGTGGAGACACCGCCCAGCCCGGTACAAGACAACGATGCACTCAAGCCAACCGAGACCGGTTGGGTCAGCCTGCCACCATCGATTGACCCTGCATCCGAGGCCGACCCGTGGGCGCATATGCGACCATCGGAAGAACAACCCAAGAAGGGCTTTTGGAGCAACCGTCCGAAGTTCTTTGGCGGAGACGAACGTCGACGCAAGCGCCGCGAGCGTAACGATGACCAACACGAACCAATTGACGAGAACACCAACGTCTCATTCGACAAGACGTGCCCCAATTGTGGCGACGACTGCCAGGTAGATCTCGACGATCCAATCGGGCGTCGGATGCACGTGAGCTGTCCGGCATGTCAACACATCTGGCACACGCCGTACATTCTCGAAGATTCCGAAGCTAGCTAGTTCTAGTTCCCGAACATTGCTAGCCATTGCTCGGCCGACTGTGGCGCGAACACCATGTTCGACGCGCGGGTCTCTCCCATCGTTGCTGACGGGGCTGGCGAGTATTGATGACCGGGGAACAGCACGGCGTCGTCGGGCACCTGCGACAACACGGTCGTCAAGCTGCGATACAGCTCCTCGGGGTCGCCACCGGGCAGATCGGTTCGACCGCACCCTTGCAGGAACAGCGTGTCGCCCGCAACGAGCCGATTGTCGACGAGGAACGATTGCGAACCGGGGGTATGGCCGGGCGTGTGCAGTAGCTCGATCGAGACGGCTCCTACGTCGATCGACGAACTGCCGTCGTGGCACTGAAGTTCGTTGTTGGTGAGGCCGGTTACCTTCTTCACGTAGTCCGCCTCGGCGGTCTGAATGTGCAGGGGGACGTCGACCTCGGCAAGAAGCTCTGCGGCACCAGCGACCTCAAAGCCCATCATTGATCCGCCAACGTGATCGGCGTGATAGTGGGTTCCAAGCATCCCGACACAGGTCATGTCGTCGGCCTCGAGCACGCCAACAATTCCGGCGGGGTCATATGCCGGGTCGACGATGACGGCTTCCTTTGTTTCCTTGTCGCCGATCAGATAGACGAAGTTGACCATCTGTTGGGCAAACGGATCGTCCTGGGCGAAATCGCGTCCCGAGAGCAGCTGACGGAAATACAGGCGGTCGTCATTCATGGTCAGACCGTAGTGGCCGGACCTGTTCCTCGGCTTCTCGCGCCACCAATCGTGCCGGGCGCCCAAGTGCGACAGCAGCAGCGGCGACGTCGTCGTATTCGGCTTTGACCGTGCGATCGGAAATCTTGACGCGCACGCTCTGCCCGTCGACCTCGACGGTCGTCATCTCGCGAGCGAGCGCAGTTCGCTGCACTCCATGACTCCTGTAGCCAAGCGAGCCGGTTTCATCGAGCAGGCGCTGGCCGAGCTGGGCGACGCGTTCAGGCTCGACGAGGGCCGAGACGGTGGCGGCGGGGCGGTCCTTCTTCATTTCGACGTGGGTGACCCATGCATCGAGCGCTCCCTCGTCGAGGAGGATCGAAATTGCGTGCGAGAGGTATTCGCCGCTGAGGTCGTCGACGTTGGTCTCGATCACGATGAGATGATCGGACCCGAGGGGAATCGATTGACCGAGGATCACGTGGAGCAGGTTCGGGTGTTCTTCGAGCTCGGCGTCGCCCGCGCCGAATCCGTTGCTGGTCGATTCCATGGCGGGCATGGGCCCGTAGTCGTCGGCGAGCGCTGCGACGAGCGCCGCTCCGGTTGGGGTGGTGAGTTCGAGCGAGACGTCGAGGCCAACGGTCGGGACGTTCCTAAGCAGCGCAACCGTGGCGGGAGCGGGATGGGGGATGATGCCGTGGGCGCTGCCGGTGCGGCCGTGACCTACTGCCACCGGAGCGACGACGATGCGCTCGACGTCGAGCTGTTCGAGGGCAAGGCACGAGCCAACGACGTCGACGATGGCGTCGATGCCGCCGACCTCGTGGAAGTGGACCGCGTCGGGGTCGACTCGATGAACTGCACCTTCGGCAACGGCGAGCGCCTCGAAGACCGCGATGGAGCGTTGGCGAACCCGGTCGGGAAAGTCGGCGGCGTTGACCAGCGAGATGATGTCGCCAGCGGTGCGGTGAGAATGGCCTTCGTTCGTTGTCACGGTCACGTTGGTCGCGCCGATTCCGTTGCGCATGGTGTCGGTGGCGTCGAGTGTCCAGCCGTCGACGTCGAGCGATTGGAGATCGGCGCGAATCTTGTCAATGTCTGCGCCAGCGTCGACGAGAGCGCCGAGGGTCATGTCGCCTGCGATCCCGTTGAAGGGATGGATCCATAGCGTTGTCGTCATGAGGCCAGGCGGAGCATTCGCATTGCGCTGACCGCAGCGCCGTAGCCGTTGTCGATTCCAACGACGGAAATGCCCGCGGCGCACGACGCCAACATGCCGAGCAGTGCAGTGACACCGTCGAGCCCTGCTCCGTAGCCAACGCTGGTCGGCACCGCAATGACGGGTTGGGCACACAGGCCGCCAAGCACCGACGCCAACGCTCCTTCCATACCTGCGACCACGATCACGATGTCGGCTTGGGCGATCCGGTCGGTCTCGGCGAGTAAGCGATGAAGGCCCGCAACGCCCACGTCGTGGATGCGGTCGGCCTCGATCCCGTATGCGCGAAGGGTCGCCGCGCATTCGTCAGCGACGGGAGTGTCGGCGGTACCTGCCGTGACCACGGCGACCGTTCGCGCAGGGTCGATCTCGGGCAGGCGCCAGATCAGCACGCCACCCATCTCGATCACCTCGGGATGTGCCGCCGCGAGTGCCTTGTGTTGCGCGTCGTCGGTCCGAGTGATCAGCACCGGGCCGTGGCCGTGCTCCAACAGCTCGCCGACGATGGCGACACATTGTTCAGGGGACTTACCGGGCCCATAGATTGCTTCGGGCAGACCTTGTCGGAGAAGCCGGTGATGGTCGATCTTTGCGTTGACGTCGTCGAGCTCGGCAAAGGGCAAGCGGCGCAGTTGTGCAACCGCGTCGTCGGCGCTGGTCTCTCCGGATTGAATCTGCTCGATCAGCGCGCGCAGCGATGTCTCATCCACCGCCCCATGGTCTCAGAATTCTCGAACTTTTCCTCGCTGGGTAGAGTTATGAGGTGAGCTCTCGATCTCGAATTGCATTCCAAGGCGTCTCTGGCGCGTATTCGCACATGGCCTGCGCGGCCGCGTACCCCGACATGGAGCCTGTTGGCTTTGGCACGTTTGCCCAGGCATTTGCCGCAGTTGAGTCTGGGGATTGCGAGCTCGGCATGATCCCGATCGAGAACACGCTCGGCGGTCGGGTCGCCGACATCCACCATTTGCTCCCCGAATCGAGCCTGTTCATCATTGGCGAGCATTACCTGCCCGTTCGCCATCAGCTGCTCGCCCCCGAAGGGGCAACCCTCGAGACGTTGAAGACCGTTGCGTCGCACGAACAAGGTCTGGCCCAGTGCCGTGAGCTGCTCAAAGAGCTCGGTGTCGAAGCGCTCGATTTCGGCGATACCGCGGGCGCCGCGAAGGAAGCTGCCGAACGCAACGACCCAACCTTTGGAGCCATTGCCAGCGAGCTAGCCGCCGAGATCTACGGCCTCCAGATTCTGCGCAGCCGAATCGAGGACCGGCTCGGCAACACGACCCGCTTCGTGGTCATGTCACGCAGCGCCGTCGACCCCGACCCGCTCGCCGGGCCCGCAATGACGAGCGTCGTGTTCGAAACCCGAAGCGTGCCTGGCGCGCTCTACAAGGCACTTGGTGGTTTCGCGACGAACAGTGTCAACATCACCAAGCTCGAGAGCTACATCATCGACCAGAGCTTCACGGCCGCACAGTTCTATATCGAGGTCGAGGGGCATATGTCTGACCCCGCGGTCACGAACGCGTTCGAGGAGCTTCAGTTCTTCTCGAAGAAGGTCAAGCGGATCGGCACCTACCCGAAGTCTGATTGGCGCCAGTAGCCGGTTCGGCACTTCGGGCGTAGACTCATTTCGCTGCGCCCGTAGCTCAATTGGATAGAGCATCTGTCTACGGAACAGAAGGTTTGGGGTTCGAGTCCCTACGGGCGCGCTGAATAAATCGAAGCTCGTTGCGACCGGGAACTGTCGCTGCGTCGGGGCATCCTTGGGTGGTGACTCCCGAAGGATCCCGCAGTCTGATCGACGCTGTTTGGCAACAGCGCGCGTTGCCGGTTGCGACCGAGCTCGCCACGAGCAGCGACGACGCTGAAGTACGCGAGCTGGCGACGGCCGTGCGCACTGCATGCGAAGAGATCCGTGCGAGCAACGAGGCCGAAGCGCAACGAATTGCACCGCTTGGCCACAAGCACAAGGTGACGATCGCGTCGAGCAAGTCGGACCAGCTGAATCGCCTTTTGGGTGTTGCACCGTCATGGCATGCAGCCCAGGCTGCAACGAATGAGTTGCGCGACGCTGGCTACTCGACCTGGCACGATGTCGATTCGGCTGCCGAAGCTGCGCTGTACCGTGCGACCGACACGGCAACGATGACGCGGCTTGACGATGAACCGTTCGTGGTCGAGATCTCGTGGCCCCCCGGACCGCTCATGAAGGTGCCTGCGCCGTTGCGTCCCAGGGTTGCCGACGTTTCCTTTGTTCCGGTGCCCGAAAAGCTGTGGCCGTTGCATCTCGGTGTTCGGCCGCTGCGTCTGGCCGCCGAACGGTTCGGACTGGTCGAGCCTCGAGCCCGCCAGTTGGGGCCCATCCTCAGCACCCCGCGCGCGCTCATTGGCCCATTGCTCGACTTTGCCGAGGTGGGTCCCGACGATCATCTCGTCGACCTCGGTTGCGGTGAGGGACGAGTCGTGATCGAGGCAGCAAAGCAAAAGGGCTGTGCGGTCACCGGAGTCGAGTCCGACGGACGCCTCGTCGAACGTGCTCGCCGAGACCTGACGGCCACGCTCAGCTCCGACGCGAGAGCCAGGATCGTTCACGGCGACGCCGATGCGTTCGATCTGTCGGACGCCACGGTGGTCTTCTTGTTCGTGCCCGCCGAAGCAACCACCAGCATCATCGCGTCGCTGCGACAACGCGGCTTCACGGGCCGGGTCGTCTCGCACGAGCAAGCGCCCTTGCCCGGCAGTGCCACGCCGGAGAAATCGGCCGTGCTCACCGCACCAGGTGCACTCACGGTTGCGCACCTCTGGACGAACTGATCGCGTCACTTCCTCAGCTATCCTTGTAAGCGGAGAGATGGCAGAGCGGACGATTGCGTCGGTCTTGAAAACCGTTGAGGCTTTACGGTCTCCGGGGGTTCGAATCCCCCTCTCTCCGCCAAGTTCTGAGGCCGCCTTCGGGCGGCCTCAGCTTCGTTTTCGCTAGCCCGCGTTCCATTCTTCGAAGGATTCTGGTCGCTCAGCAGTCACCATCCTTCGAAGAATGCAAAGGGAGCGGCTCGTTTGCGTTGGGCCGAAACTGTCACACTGTTTCGGTGAAGTTCAACCTTCAGCTCTCGTGTGATTACCCGGACCCGTCCTACGGCGCCGACCGTGTCTATGGCGACATGCTCGAACAGGCCGTGCTCGCCGACCAGCTCGGCTTTGAGTCGGTCGGGTTCACCGAGCATCACCTCGTCAACTGTTTGATGAACCCGGCGCCGTTGATGTTTGCGGTCAAGGTCGCCGCAATGACCCAGAACCTGAAGATCCTGACCGCGGTTGTTCAATTGCCGCTTCACGACATGCGGGTCTTCGCGGGTGAGGTCGTGGTCGCCGACACGCTGACCGAGGGCCGTTTGATGCTCGGCGTTGGGCGAGGAGCGTTCGAGTACGAGCTCGATCGGCTCGGCGTGCCCATGGCCGAAACCCGCGACCGGTTCGACGAGTCGCTCGACGTGCTGCAGGCGCTGCTGCGCGAGGAGGAAGTGTCCTGGACGGGCACCTGGTACAACTTCGAACCGCTCACGGTCATGCCCCGGCCGGTCAGCCCGGATCGTCCGCCGATCATGATGGCGGTCATGAACCCCGACGGTATCCGAGCCTGCGTCAAGCGAGGGTTCCACATTTTGACGACGCCGCTGTCGGGCGATCGCGAACTGTTTCGCCAGCAGGTCGACGCGTTTACCGAAAGCCGAGCCGAGCTCGGCGAGGAGGGCGAGGACTTGTCGTTGTCGCTCTCGCGGGTGGCGTTCGCAACGTCGTCGGCAGCACACGCCCGCGAGATCCAAGAACGCGCGCATCACTACTACGGACGCTTCGACAACATCTTTCGTGGCCCCGGCACCGTCGACAATGGAGTGATCCGTGAACTCCCTCACAGCCAATCGGTCGAGGAGCTTGCCGAGAGCCTGCTCGTTGGTCCGCCAAGCGAGATTGTCGACAAGCTTGGCGAGTACGCAGATGCCGGGGTCGACCGCATGATCCTCAACATCAACTTCGGCATCGAACAACAACAGACACTCGAGACCATTCAGCTCTTAGCCGACGAGGTCCTCCCCCACTTCAGTACCGAAGCCCCATCCAATGGCTGAACCGATCGACTGCGAATACTCGATCCAAGGGGATGGCCCTCCGCTGTTTCTGATCCATGGCATCGGTGCGGCGCGAGACACCTGGCGCTTCATGATCGACCAGCTTGCCGAGCACTTCACGGTGGTGAGCTATGACCTTCGCGGCCATGGCGCATCGCCCATGCCCGATGGCGAATTCGGACTTGACGAGCTGGTTGTCGATCTTGAGCGGGTGCGTGAACGAACCGGCTTCGAACAGGCGCATTTCGCTGGGCATTCGCTCGGCGGCATGATCGGACCCGCCTATGCCCGCGCCCACCCAGACCGCGTTTTGTCGCTCGGGTTGTTGTCGACGGCGGCGTTTCGCACTGAGGAAGACAGTCGCAAAGTCAATGGCGTGGTCACGGCCATGGAGGAGCAGGGCATCCCCAACATCTTGACGACGCTCACCGACCGCTGGTACACCGACGACTTCCTTGTGGAACGAGCAGACATCGTCGAACGTCGACTCGACCAGGTCATCGCCACCGACCCCGAGGTCTTCTTGAACGTGTTTCGGATTTATGCGAATTGCGAGATGGCGCCGTGGCTACAGGAGATCGAGGCCCCATCGCTCGTGCTCACCGCCGAGTTCGACGGCGGCTGCAACCCCCGGCTCAACGAGCAGATCCATGATGCTCTGGCAAACTCCGAGCTCGTGATCTTGCCCAAGTTCAAGCACTCGATCCTCTTGGAGACCGGCCCGCTCGTCGCGGACCACCTGATCCGGTTCATCACCGGCCTCTAGCAATTCATCGACCCCAACAATGAGGTTCAGCTGTCCGATAGGTTCAGTCCATGAGCCAAAACCTGCGCGACTACACCAAGACCCTCTACACGATGGACGGCGTTGTCCGGCGAGTAGCCGACAAGGACTGGGACAACCAGTCGCCCAACAACGAGTGGTCTGCCAAACAAACCCTCGGCCACGTCATGTGGGGCATGAAGGCAATCACCGCAGCGATCAACGGTGATGCCCGACCCGCCGAGCAAGCCGAAGCTGACGTTGCGGGCGACCGGCCCGCCGATACGTGGGATGGCGTCCGCGAGAACCTGCTCGACGCGCTCGATAGCCACGGCGTACTGAACAAGGAGATCGAAACACCGTTTGGCGACATGACCGTCGACGAGGCGATCGGCAAGTTCTTCTTCGACGCGCTTACCCACGCATGGGACATTGCCCAAGCGACCGGTGTCGACGCGGCGATTCCAGACGACCTTGCCGAGAAGGGGTTGGCCGTGCTGATGGCATTCGGCGACGCCATTCGTGGACCCGAGGCCCCCTTCGACGACGCGGTCGAAGTTCCCCAGGATGCGCCGATTCAAGACAAGCTGATTGCCTACAGCGGTCGCAAACCGGCATAGCGGTAGAAATTCTCCAATTTCACTGGACAAACCTGGCGCTCCGCGAGTGTGTCCTCACATGGAGACGTTTGTCCGCCAGACCCCCACCGGGCGTCACGTCGCTGCACGAGCCATACTCAGCGAGACGACGAGCGTGGACTTCAACGACTTTTACCACTGTGAACTTCCGGCCATGATCGCTCTTGCGCGCTCGATCTGCGGCGATCACGGACTGGCCGAAGATCTCGCCCAGGAAGCAATGACTAAGGCACACCGCGAGTGGCCGCGAATTCAGTCCTATGACCGTCCGGGCGCGTGGCTACGGAGGGTCACTATCAATCTGGCGCTATCACGCCGACGACGCGTCGTACGCGAGCTCGCACTACTGACCCGGATCGCAGCGGAGCCACGCGTCGGGTCGACGAGCCCTGACCCTGACTCAGCAGTGTGGGACGCCGTGCGTCAGCTCCCGCCGAAGCAACGCGCTGCGGTTGCGCTTTTCTACCAGGAGGATCAGAGCACATCGGCTATCGCAGAGATTCTTGAATGTTCGGTCTCGACGGCGACCTCACATCTGAACCTGGCCAGAAAGCGTCTAGCTGAATTGCTCGCCGAAGCCCCGCCGGAGGAATTGATATGAACCTCGATGATCGCATGCGCGCTGCACATCAGCGTCAGCTCCATGACGTTGCAAACACCGTGGACCAAACCCCGTTCGTTTCGCCCTCAGAGTCGCCAATACGTCGAGCGGTACCGGCGTTCGCTCTCGTGGCGGTCGCGATTCTCGCGTTCGTTGGAGCACGCACGCTTACGAGCAATGGTGACGTCGTTGTCGAGTCGACCGACCAGCCCAGCGAGCAGGCCCCGACGCCGAGCACCGTCGAGTCGGCTACCGACGATGTTGTCGACACGACGACCACTCCCCCGACTACGTTAGCGACAACAACGATGGCGCCGCCCGAAGAATCCCCCGAGCCCACAGTCACAACAACAGCAGCTCCCCCAGAAACCAGCGCTATCGAATCCGATACGACCTCAGCCGACTCAGACGAATCAGCGAGCGTTCAAACCACCGCACCGGTCGACGCTGGCGTTCCTGCAACCGAGCCCCAACCAACAGCACCACCAACGACTCTTCCACCGGTCATTGCCGAGGGCGTCGAAAGCATCAAGTGTCCTTCCGGGCAGCGGGCCCGGCTGGAGAACGCGAACCTGGTCTACATCGGTGAGAACCAGGGCTGGAATCGGCTGGACGATTTAGTCGATGAACAAGACGCCGAGTTCGAGTTCGAAGCATGGGAGCCCGGCTTTCCTGACCCCGTCACTGTTGAGGTCGTGCTCGATGAGCTCATATCGGCGGTCGACGTACGCGTGTCACAAGATCCGTTCACACCGGTGAGCGGCAACATCGAGCTTGAAGTGTTCCGCGGCGATGAAATTCTGGACTCGTTCACGATTGCGCTGGACGGTATGGGGGGCTGGCGCGAGCACACGTTCAGCGAACCAACGCTGTTCGACCGATTCCGTATTACTCGCCGCGTGGAGACTGCGAACATTGTGGAAGTGCTGGTCTGCGTCGAATAGTTGGCGACTCACTGGACAAAGCGCTGGTGGTCAACGTGTGTCAAGCATGGACACCACTCGCCCTCAGCTCCCCTCGCTTCGTTCACGATCGCGATCCTTCATTGCCGTCGCGGTTTTAGGAGCGGTCCTTGCGGCCCTGCTCGCAACGACGAGCGCTGGCGCCCAGGACACCACGCCGACACAACCAACGCGGATCGGTGGTCTCACCGCGTTCGATCTGAGCAATTCGATTCACGCATCTCGACTGGTGGATGGAACTACCGGGACCGACGACGCTACGACGTGGCAGAACCCAAACCCGTGGCAGTCAACGAGCTACCCAATGGTCGCCGAGATCAACCTGGGGGCGACCTACCAGCTCGAATCGCTGCGCTACTTCGTCGGCAACCTGACCCAAGGCCAAGACGACATTCTGTTCGAGGTGTCCAGCGAAGCCACGGGCGAGAACTTTCAATGGCTCGGCCGCCAGAATCACTCACATCAGTGGAACGCGTGGACGACGATGGCGTTGAGCGGACCGTGGGCTCGGCGAGTGCGGATCATCTTCACCGAACAGGACGACCGCTTCAACATTGGGGAGCTCGAACTGTTTGGGACGCTCGTTGGCGGCCCTGACACGACCACGACCACATCATCAACAACTCCTCCAACCACGACCCCGACGACCAGCACGACCACGACGGTGCCACCGACCCTTCCGCCGGACATACCCACTCCGACGGTCCCCCCAAGCAAAGTGACTCAACCACGCGCCGCACAGCCCGGCACTGACATCGTGCGGGCTCACGGCTTTGGCAACTGGCCCAACAATCACTTGAGTGCAGCGTGCATTGACCTGCACGATCGCTATTGGATCCAGGGTCAAAACGTCGGTATCAGCGACGACCCGAATCATCCCGACAACCGCGCCTACCCGACCTGGCACCCGGCCATCGAGACTCATCCCGATACCGGTGAGGTCTGCGACTATGGCCACGAGCACGGCACCTCGCCGCTGCTGGCTCCGCCCGATGTATTCGAACTCTCCGGCGGCTGGCCCGCCTTTGGCTATGCCGCGGCCCATGCTGGAGGAGCGCGCCATGAAGACCATGTGGGTCACAAGGTGTCGGTCGCCACGTTCCGAGCAGCGATTGGCAACGGTTCGGGACCCGACACCCTGTACGACGCTGGTTTCGAGTGCCATTGGCTCTCG
This sequence comes from uncultured Acidimicrobiales bacterium, assembly GCA_964570495.1. Lineage (GTDB taxonomy): Bacteria > Actinomycetota > Acidimicrobiia > Acidimicrobiales > SHLQ01 > SHLQ01. The sequence continues at coordinate 14,424 of CAZMYN010000013.1, forward strand.
AAGATCCATCAGGGTTCGCACAGCATGGATGCCTTTGCCAACCACCTTCACGAGTACTTCTTGGCAATCCAGTGCTTGGACGGCGAGAACGCCGAAGGGGTACAAGACGGGCTGACGATCGGTACGGAGTTCTCGATCAAGGTGATGTTCACGTACGGCCGGCCGAACCGTTTCGTCGAGGAGAATTGTGCTGCGGGCGCCGACTTCGACGTGAGCGTTCTGTCGAGCCCGGAAGGCAACCCCATCAATCGAGCCCAGCGCGAGACACCAGTGGGCAACAACCAGTCCAACGACCGCGCATTCGTCTGCTCGAACGCCCTGGTCGGCAAAACGCTCGATCAAGACTCGGTCACCCCGACCCCTGTTCCGTACATGGACCTATGGAACGAGCTCATCAAGATCGAGAGCCCCGATGGGACCGACGCAATGACGATCCAGCCGTACTACATGTCGAAGAACTCGCCTCGGGTCATCGAGGGCTTCGGCTCTGGAGAGGCACCAAGTCAGGTCGTTCGCACAATCGACCTGTGTTACGGAACCGATGGCCAGAAGCTTGACTTTGCCCTTTGCGAGGACGCGCCTGACTCAAACCCCGGTTGGCAAAGCCCCGAGTCGCCGTTCAACGGTGCGTTGCGCGCCATTCACTTCAAGGCCATCAGTCTTGAAAACGGTGACGGACCGTCGGTCTTTTGCACGAACGCTTTCGGTCGTCGAGTAGACGATCCGCTGCCGTGCGAACAGGGCAATATCGAACAGCGTGCCGCCAGCTACGACAACAACTTCAACAACGGGAGCTATACCTACAACGGCCGACAAGGCAATGTCGCTGGTTCGATCTGGGCGGAGATCCCGGGTGGGGAGCGAACAACAACCCAGCCGAGCGGCGATGGTGGCTTCTTACCGAATGGTATTGGCCACGAGTTCATCATCGACAACCGCAACCCTGACGACAACAACGACGGCATCCCCGACGGGGCCAACCTCCGCGGCCAGAACTAATGGACGCCCAGTTAGAGAATCGGTTCGCCGAAGGCGTCGCAGTCAGCGTTCTCACATGTCGATGCTTCGCCCGGAACTTCGGGTGGCAATGCACTCACACCGCAGAAGCCACAGATGGGTGATTCGTCGCCTTCGTCGATCTCGTCGAACATCGCCCATGACGATACTTGCATTCGAATCCGGACGACTTTCTATCGAATGTCGACGAGGAGATCGGGGCGCGGTGCGCCACCCTCGACCTGCCATACCCGCTCAACATCGCCGTCGACGGAACGAATCTCCTGTGCTGTCCTCGCTACGAAGTGATCCTCGACATATTCGACGGGCCACGTCGAGAGGTCACCTTGTTCAGTCGCGGGGAGTGCCTCGAACATCACGTCGAACTCATCATCGGAGTCCATGAGGTAGTACCAGGGCTCGGGATCTTCGTCGCGAAGAGCCTGCGCGATGTCAATGACTTGGTCGTCGGTGAGTGACGGCTCGATCAAGACATAGGATCGCGTGATATTGCCAACCTGCTGTTCAAACGTTCCCAGCATCCCAAGAACCCCCGGGATGCCAGATTCTGCCTCTGTGCAGTCTTGCTCAGTCGGTTCGGATGTGGCGTCGGTGTCTGTGGAGCTCGATTCGACTCCGAGCAGTGCGAGGACCCCACCTAAGAGAACTAGGAACGCAACAAACCCCAATACGCCAATGACTACGAACTTCGCGAATCGTTTCATGATTGCGACGGTAGCTCTGAGAATTGTCGATATGTCAGCGAGCGGGCGGGGACTACCCCCTGTTACGTTCGCGTCACCACTTCGTGGTGCGAGCCCTGTCTGAGGTCACTCGGCTGCGGGCACGGGGCCGCAGCAGTTCTTGTATTTGACCCCGGACTGGCACCAGCACACATCGTTGCGACCCGGTGGCCAGCTGATTACTCCCCCACTGCGGGCAACGTTTGCGCCCATTGTTGCGCGGGCGCGCAACTCGCCAGCCTCCTCGCCGAATTCAGTCACGAGCGCATCGACGCTCAGCGGGGCGACATCGGGTGAACCGGGCTCCCTGGCCGCGGCAGCCTTGAGGTGAGACTCGATCTGTTTGGAGTACTCGCCATGATCGGCCGGCATGGTCTTGAGTAGTTCAGGCCATTCGTCAATTGCCTTGGCCCATTCGTCTCTTGGGAACCACGCCAACGCCCAAACCGTGACGGTGCCTTCGCCCTCGACAATCTCTCTCGGGTCTTGTTTGAACGTGAAGAGTTCGCCGAGTTCTTCTTCGGTGATCGGCTGCGGTTTTGGTTCGCTACTCATTGATTGCGTGTCGACTTTCTCGGTGTGCCTGTCAGCCTCGGGCGCTCACGAAAAAATCGACGAACTGGGTGGACCCTGCACTGGGCAAGAAGGACACGTTCACCTCATCTGCCCACGGCGTCCGGTAAACGCTGAAAAGTTCATCGTTGCCCGCGATCAGCGGTGCGGCAGGTTGAAGGACTTCCCAGCCAGCGTCGGCGAGGCGCTGTTCGGTGGAGGCGAGCATTTCGTCGAAGCTACTGGAATAGTCAAAGCGCGCACCCGCAAGACTGAGTTGCTCCGCAACACCAAGGCGGAGCTCTCCGAGTTGTCCGTCCCCCGCGGGGATATCGGCGGTCCAGACGCTGATTCGATCGAAGATCTCGTCGGAATCAACAAAGTCGGGAACACTGAGTGTGACTTCTGTTTGGCCGGTCAGAGTCAAGACGCCAATTCTCTTGATGGACTCGGACTCGTCGGGCACGTTGAACGTCCGCTCCGTTGGTGATTCGGAGATGACCTCTACGTCGGGAAACAGCCCGATCACTGCTTCGGTGTAGACGTCGAACACCTCGCTGGCTTCAGCCGATGTCACAAACCGGATCAATAGTGCTGCCCCTCTGCCCTCGCTGGCGGAAACGTCTACCTGAACCAGTTCGGTGTCGGCGAGGGTCGGGAGATCTGGCACCTCGACCACGGCCGCGATGGTTTCGGAGAGGTCCTCGGTCGGGCCGAGAATGCTGTTTCCCAAGTCGAGCAAGTCGGCAATGTTCCCACGCGTTGGCCTCGGAGCCTCCGTCGTAGTTGTCGGGGTCGTCGTTGTGGTCGGCGCGGCCGTCGTCGACGTGGTGGTGGTGCTTTCGGTTGGCTCGGGGTCGGGCTCTGCAGTGCCGCTGTCAGGTTCGGGAGCCACCGTTGTTGGGGCCGCCGCGTCTACTGGCGTCGTGTCCGAAGCGTCAGTGCCGCCGCAGCCAGCCGCTATCAACATCAACACAACTGCCGCCGCTATTCGTCTAAAGATCATCCGCGTCCCCTTCAACGCCGCCGTTTAGCCAGAGTAGCGGGCAATGACAAAGGCTCGACCATCCGTAATTCATTGACCGAGTTTGATCGCGCATGCGATCTCGCAACTCGCCGCTTGTAGACCGGGTGCCTAGCGCTCGAAGCGCCGCCGTTTGTGACTCCGACACGGGAGCGTCACTTCTGGTGTTCCGAGTCTGTCGACGTCGAAGGTTGTTCGACTCGACGTGTAGTGGTTGTTGCACCGACCAGAGATCACCCGGAACTCGCCGGGGCCATCTAGAAGGACTTCTGGAGTAGCGCTCGATGGCGATTGTTCGACTGGGGTGCGCCGCATCATCACGAGGTAGCGAACGGATTCCATCAGACTGGTGCGCGGCGCCAGCAGCAACAGTCCCACGATGAACGTGAGAACGCTGATCGTGGCGTTGCCGGTGGTCACCAGGTTCATGCTTGAAGGTTATCGGTTGCCTGGCAAGTGGTTACTTCAGCGCAAAACCCGAAGGGCCGCTAGCACTCGGCTAGCGGCCCCAAGTAATGGGTTAGTTATTGCCCGTTACGGGTTAGCCAATGGTGGCAACGCCGGTTGGGAATGGGTTTGCGCCAAGCTCACCAGCGTATGGAAGCGGTGCATCAGCTGGGATCGTTGCGGCCAATGGCTTGAATGCAAACGGAGCTGGGCTGTCATCGTCAGCAGGCTCAATCGAGATGACTGCAGCGCCACCACGAATGTCCGTCGCGAACGTCAATCCATCAGGAGCGTTCACGATGAAGTCCTCACCTGGGTAAGGAGGTGCATCGAGCGGTCCGGAGAAGCCGTTGAAGTTGTCCGGAGCACCAGGATCGGTGAACGTGCCAGTCGAAACAGGCTGTCCGTCAATCACTGCCCAACCTTCGTATACCCATCCAGCAGGAAGAGTTGGAAGGGTGAGGCCCTGAGTAGGGGCACCGGTGGAGACATCGATGAACCAAAGGCCCGAGTAGTCATCGTCGGTAGCTGCCGACGTTGGCGTAGCAACGAAGTAGTTACCAGCAGCAGTCGAGAAGTCGTCACCAAGCGCAGCTGGGTGAGCAATGGTCAGCTCAGCGACACCGTCAACAACATTGCCAGCAAGTGGCTTAGCTTCAGCAGGACCCGGATCTGGGTCAACGGCAGGCTCAATCGTGAGGACAACAGCGGTTGCAGCGCTTGGGTCGTCTGCAAGTGAGCTGGTCAACAAGGTCTGGCTACCGTCAGCTTCGAGGTGGAAGCGGCCAGTCGATACAGGAGCGCCATCGATGATGACCCAACCTTCGTACACGAAGCCCGAACCGAGTGGCTCAAGACCAGTGAGGTCGAGAGACACGTTGGTTGAGACGTCGGCCGGGATGAGGGTTGCAATGCCGGTTGGGAGGGCTGGGCCTGCACCAAGCTCAACCGCACCGGGGACTGCAAGGTCAGCCGGGATCGTTGCGGCCAAAGGCTTGAACGCAAACGGAGCTGGGCTGTCATCGTCAGCAGGCTCGATCGAAACAACGATCGTCTCGCCACGAAGATCCGTCGGGAACGTCAAACCATCAGGAGCGTTCACGATGAAGTCCTCACCTGGGTAAGGAGGCGAACCATCAGGACCAGAGAAGCCACTGAAATCATCCGGAGCACCCGGATCAACAAAGCGACCAGTCGAAATGGCCTGACCATCAATCACTGCCCAACCTTCGTACACCCATCCCGCAGGAAGAGTTGGAAGGTCAAGACCCTGAACAGGGCCAGCGTCGGTTACTTCAATGAACCAAACACCGGAGTAGTCGTCGTCGGGGTTATCTGCCGTGGTCGGCGTAGCAACGAGGAACTGTCCACCAGCACCAGAGAAGTCATCGCCGAGAGCAGCTGGGTGACCAACGCTCAACTCAGCAACACCGTTCACAACATCACCAGCAAGAGGCTTTGGATCAGCAGGACCCGGATCCGGATCAACCGCAGGCTCAATCGTGATCACCACAGCGGTTGCTGCAGAGACGTCATCGGCGAGCGAGCCGGTCAGGAACGTTTGGCTGCCATCAGCTTCGATGTCGAAGCGGCCGGTCGAAACAGGAGCGCCATCGATAATGACCCATCCCTCATAGACAAAGCCTTCACCCAATGGCTCCAGGCCAGTGAGGTCAAGATCGACGTTGAGTGACAGGTCGGCTTGGTCAGGAAGACCGCCGATCCGGTCGACTCCTGCGCCGCCGTCGGTGACGTCGGCGCCGCTACCTGGGCGAAGGCGATCTGGGCCTTGTCCACCGAGGAGCGTGTCGTTGCCGTTGCCGCCCGAAAGCGTGTCGGCGTGTGCGCCGCCGATCAACGTGTCGTGACCGCGACCGCCGTACAGGTCGTCTGCTCCGGCGTTTCCGTAGATGGTGTCGGCGTTGCGTGAGCCGAAGATCTCGTCGGGGCCAGCGCCACCTTGAAGTTCGTCGACGCCGAAGCCGCCGTGGATGAAGTCGGCTCCGCCGCCACCGAGAATGACGTCGGGGCCGGCGTTGCCGTAGAGGGCGTCGGCTCCGAAGCCACCGAAGATGGTGTCGCCACCGGGGCCACCACAGACGAGGTCGTTGCCACCGAGGCCACGAATGATGTCGTTGCCTTCAAGGCCGACGATGATGTCGCGACCTGACGTGCCCACGAGAGTGTCGTCTCCGTCGGTGCCGAGGATGGTTGCCTCTTGGCCTTGGCAGAGCTCAGAAGTTTGAGCGCCTACAGCGGAGGTTGCGGTGAGGGTTGCAAGGAGAGTCGAAGCTCCAAGGACCGCGCCGAACTTCCGCCACCTGGAGTGTGACTTGGGCTGAGTTTCCTGTTTTGGTTGCATGCCGCAATTAATAGAAGGTTTTCCCAGCGCCAACCCAAACGCGGCGTAATTGTTAAGCGCTTGTTCATGGGGGGTTAAAAACCTGGTTCGGCGAGATGAGCACTGCTTGGCAGAGTCGCACGTACCACAGGCCCGTCGTGTAGGCCCCGTACAGACACCCTCGCGCTGGGGTGTGACGCTGTGTGTCGTAGCGGT
>CAZMYN010000013.1:20842-27006 GCA_964570495.1 uncultured Acidimicrobiales bacterium
TAGGCCCCGTACAGACACCCTCGCGCTGGGGTGTGACGCTGTGTGTCGTAGCGGTCAGCACTGGGGGCGCCCCCGGGATTCCGTTGGAATCCGCCGTCAATCGGCCGACGTAACACCTGGAGCCTCCGGGAGTGGACTCCTGGCGAGTAGTTAGTCACTACGCCCCCAATAGCAAAGCTGTAGCGAAAGAGAGCAGGTAGCAAGATATGAAGACTTCGAAGATCGGCCGTGTAGCGAGTCTGTGGAAACTGCTTGCCGGCCTGATGGCAATTGCTTTGTTGGCAAGTGCGTGCGGCGGTGCCGATACCTCGGCCGAGCAAGCTCAGCTCGACGAACTCCAAGAGCAACTCGACGAGCTCACCGAAGAGACCCAAGACGAACCCGACGCCGTTGACGAGACGACAACGACTTCGACGACCACGACCGCTGCACCAACGACCACCACAACGATCGACCCGTGCCTGGCACCTGGTCCAACGACGGTGACCCAGAGTCCACCCGAAGCGGTCAGCCCCGCAGGCACGCTCACCTCGCCCACGGCCTCGGCGGTGTTGGCGAGTGGCAGCATTTCGGTTGGAGTCACCTCGCGCGATGACGCGGTGACAGCGTTCGAGTCTCTCCTCGTTGACGAAATCGTGGCGCGGATGTTCGGCGATGTGACGATCGAGCGGGTCCCTCTCGGTGTTGTCGACCGGTTCGAAAGGCTCCCCGATGTCGACTTCATGTTTCGCAACACAACCGCGACGACATCGCGGGCAGAGTTTGGGTTGTTCACACGCCCGTACATGGTCGAGGGATTGACCATCGTTTCACGGGTCGGTGAATCGTTCGACCTGACCTGTTTCTCGGGCACGATTGCGGTGCTTGCGGGCACCACGACCGCCATAGAGGCCGAGGAAATTCTCGAGGCGCTCAGTTCAGAGTCGTTCGAGATTGTTGAGGCCGCAGACACCGGAGCGCTTTTGACGCTGCTTGACAGTGGCGCGGTAGACCTTGCGACCTTGTTCCCCGTTTCCTACCTCGAGAACGCCGGGGGTTACGACGTTGTCGCCAGCGGGGTCATCGAACCGATCAACGGCTGGGTGTTTGACGATGTCGTGTTCCGTGACGAGCTGGACGCCGAGTTGGCCCGGATCGTCGCCGATGGAACGTGGGAGACCTTCTACGTCGATACCTTCGGCGAGGAACCATTCTTTGACATTGCCAAGATGCGCGCAGCACCAACGCCAGACCGGTAGTGGCTCAGTGGCTCCTGAACTAGCTTCAGGGCGTGACAATAGAGCGAATCAACGTCAGCGAACGTGCGAGTGCGATCGTCATCAATAACGGCATCGTGTATCTGTCGGGCCAAGTAGCCGAGGACCCCGACGCCGACATCCAAGACCAGGCGCGTTCGACGCTCGCCCGGGTCGACGCATTGTTGGCCGAAGCAGGAACCGACCGTGAGCACCTGTTGTCGGCAACGATCTACCTGCGCGACATCGCGAATCACTTCGCGTTGTTCAACGAGGTGTGGAACGACTGGGTCCCGTCGGGGCACTCACCTGCTCGCGCGTGCGTGCAAGCGCACATGGCCCGCGCGGCGCTGCTCGTCGAAATCTGCATCACCGCAGCAGTGCCCGAGTAACTCCCCTCAGTCACTCGCCGTCAGCTGGCACCGTTGTTGTTGGGAAGATGCCTTCGGGAACCTCGCCCAACTCGAACTCGGATTCCACTTCAGGGGGTTCAATCTCGATCGACTCTTCAACCGGCAAGAGGACTATTAGCAGCAGGGCGCTTAGCCAGAACGATGACCAAAGACGCAGCCGCGTGTCCCGGTCGAGCGCTCTGCCAAAGGTCGGGCTTCCACGCCCCTGTTCGGCACGTTCGGCCAAATAGACGTCGCGAGCTGTCGGTGACAGCGCTGCGACGAGTCGCCGCTCCAAGAGAAACGCTGTTACTTGTATGAGCACCGTCGCCACCAAGGCAATGACCAAAATGCCAACCACGGAAACCCAGGGCGCTTTGTCCCCGTTGCTGAATCGCCACGCCAACATCGCGAGCACCGAAACAGCGAAGATCGCCAAGAAGCCGCGCACCAGCGCTGGGTCTTGCATCGACCCGAGCAGCTCGCGGCTCCTGTTTGAATGCACGTCTATCTTTCCGGCGGAGACAAAGGCGTCGCCCGAGCCTTTGGCGTCGCCAATGGCACCGAGTGCTTGTCCCCATATGCGATGCGCGTCAGCGAGGTTCGGGTCGAGCGATAGGGCTTGTCGCGCCCACTTCTTCGATTGTTCAAACTCGCCGAGTATGTAGTGGTACGAGGCCTTGGTCGCGAACGTTGCCGCCTCGCTTGGCGCTAGCCGTAGCAGCGTCTTGAGATCGGCGTCGACCTGCTCTCGGAGCGCTTTGCGATTTCGAACCGGACGCGGGTCCACGAGCTTGTCGTTGATCGCCACGTGCACAACCCACGGATTCTCGGGTGCGAGCATTCGCATTCGTTCCAGCGCACGATCGGCATCGTCGTGCTGGTTCACCGAACGCAGAGCCATACCAAGTCGCCCGAACGCCATATGGTCTGAGGGGCCAAGCGCGCAGCTGCGCTCGTAGAGCGTGATTGCGTCATAGGTTTCGCCCAGGCCCTCGGTAGCGATTCCTCCGAGCAAGTAGAGGCGTTCGGCTGACGGATATTCGGCGATGGCATCGTGTGCTGTCGCCTTTGCCTCCGCGAAGCGTTTCAGTTCGATGAGCTGCTGAATGCGAGTCTCAAGAGCAAAGGTTTCGTTCATCGTGAGTCGATTGGTTCGATGCTGTGCACTCTCGTCTTTCCCGCTGCCCGGTTGAAGTACAACCTGGCCTCGGGGATTCCCGTTGGCCAATGGATGGGATCGGACTTGACCGGCGGATCGCCGAGGAGTTTTTGCCACCATGTATCTGATTCGTCGACCACGACGACGCCCAGGCTGGTTCCGCAGACGAGACCCTCGCGAACCTGCACTCGGTTCTGCCCGCGGGTACGCCCACACCAACCAGAGCGGAGCAAAGAACAACACGCTCAACAGCACCGTACCCAACCACGCCGCCACCGCGTTTGGCCATGCAAGGTTTGTCGTCGCGGCGGAAACGACCATGAATATCAACCATCCAACAACCCACGCCGCCCACAGGACCGTGATGACTTTTCCGGCGACCTTCGGCATTTCTTCACGCTGGCGTTCGCTGAGGTTCCCTTCGCGATTGATGCGAAGGTCGTCGCCATCGAAATCGAAGGTTGCCATCAACCAGGCCAACGCCTGGTCTTCGGGCATTCGTAGATCGAGCCGACCAATAGGGACCTTGTCTCCCCGACGAAATTCGACAGGCTGCATCGTCGCAGGTTAGGTCAGAGTTTCAATTCGCCGGCCCGCATTGGTCTCGGTCGGACTTCGCTAACCACCCACAATCGCAGTGAGGGTACTGACTCTGACCTAGTAGGTCGGATCACGTCGGTGTGGGGAGCCAATTCCTAGCACCATGGGGGGAGCAGGCACTGTGGTGTTCTATCCTCGACCTAGTGCGCTTTCCGTTGCATAGTCGTTTAGCTTTCGCGCTAGCAGTGGTGCTTGGTGGCTGTGCGACCCTCGCCGCCCCATCGCTGACTCAGTCGGCGTCGATCGATGGCGTGACTCCGCAAGTGGTCGTCGGACCTGCGATTGAGCCGGGCTTGAGCACTACGACAACGACCACTGTCGCTCGGACAACAACGACCATCTACCGTGACGGTCAACCACGGCCGGGCTGGATTGGCACCGGTGAACTTCCATTTGTGCCGGGGCAAGCCGACCCAGGCGTCACGGTCGCCGGCGTCCCCGAAGCACTCGAAGACCGTCGGTTCTGGTCGCCCGAGCATTTGGCCCCACCACCCAATGACGTCTTCTTGTCGTCGGTCGAGACGCCACCTCCACCGAACGTTGTCGCGCGGTCAACCTGGAACCCCGAATGCCCGGTGGCACTCGACGACTTGGGGTACGCCCAGGTTTCGTTCTTTGGTTTCGATGGTCTCTTTCACACGGGCGAGTTCATTGCTCACGCCGATCACATCGACGGCATGGTCGAGATCTTTGCGCTGATGCACGAACGACGTTTCCCTATCGAGGAGATGGTGGTGACGTCGACTTCGGATCTCACGGCGCACCCAAGTGGCGACATCAACAACACCGGAGCCTTTGTGTGCCGCCGCACTGTTGGCTCGACCAGATGGTCACAGCACGCCTTCGGGCTAGCGATTGACATCAACCCGTTCCACAACCCCTACATCAAGGGCGACACGGTCATCCCCCACTTGGCACAGGCCTACCTCGACCGCGAACGCGATGTGCCCGGCATGGTCAACGCAGAGATCGTGTCGATGTTCGCCGACATTGGTTGGGAATGGGGCGGCAACTGGCGCACTGCTCGCGACTGGATGCACTTCAGCGAAAACGGCCGCTAGCGTTCTCACTTTTTCGACCTCGGCGACTAGCTGCAGGCGGTTTGTGATGCGAACGGCGAGGCAAGCTCCCACCTCTGCCCGGACCAGCCGCCACTCTGGTTGTCGAAGGTTCCCGAGTCGAGCCAGCTGTTCGGGCTCAAGAACGACCGAGACGTATCGCCGGTCCGAACCGAGTTCGCGCTGTTGTAGATGCCGAACGCGTCTGCGGCTGCGTCGAAGGACCAATACGCCCAGCTAATTGCGTGACCTTGGCCGTCGACGTCGTCGTAGGCCGACAGCTTGTCGCAGAACAGCTCGTCGGCTCCGATCCAACCCCGGTACTGGCCATCCTGGAAGCGTTGCCGTGGGACTCCCCACTCGCCCATGAAGAACGGCATGTCGGCTTGTTGGGCCCAACGCCAATGTTCGGTGGCGTTGTTCAGAATTCCCCGCTGGGCTTCGCCTCGCTGATTCTGCGAGCCGCACGACCACGCTCCACCGCCACTGCTGCGGGTGGCTGCGTAGCATCCTGAAGTCGTGTAGCCCTCGGCCCAGTTTCCGAATCCTCGCTGGCCCTCAGGTCCCTGGCCGTCGTTGATGCCAGCGGTGTCTCCCAGGCCGGTGAAGTAGTTGTGGGCTGTCCACACAACGTTGTCGATGCCCTTGTCTGTTATCTCGGCTTTGGCGCCGTTGTGGCTGAAGTTGGTTGCAGACACTGGCGCGCCGCCGTGGCGGGTGCCGCCGAAGAACGCGCCGACGACGACCAGCGCGTCAGACATGTCGTTGAAACTGCGAATGTGCTGGATTGACTCGCGGTAGGCAACAGCGAGTTCTCGTTGCGCCCGCTCAGATACCGCGTTGCCCGACCCGACCTTGGGGTGTGGCTCGTTGACGACCTCGATAGCAATGACCGCCGGGTGGTTCAGAATCCCGGCTGCATGGAGCTCGTCAAAGTAGTGCTTCAGGTTTGTGGCCTTGTCGTCTGCGCCGGCCCATGCCATGTAGCTGTGGGGCATGTCGCGATCGGCGGCCCGAATGCCTGCTTGGTCCCAAGCCCATCCGGGTATGGCAGCGTTGTCGCCGCCGAGGTGGGCGGGGTCGAGGATGACGCCGATTCCGTTGGCGTGCGCGTGGTCGAGGAATTGCTTTGCTTGTGCGACGTGGTCGTTCGAATTCTGTAGCCGCCCGCGTTGGGGTTGAATTTGTATCCAGTGCAGGTTGAGGCGGACGTAATCGAATCGGGTCTTGAGCGCCCGAACGTCGTTGTTGTCAAGTGGATGCGCAACCAGGCTGTGCCCGCGAACATTGACGGCGTTCCAGGCCGTTACTTGACCCGTTGGGTTGATGATCTCCCAGACTCCGCAGATGTTTTGGGTACGCCAGTGGCCGTTGCCCACCGTTGATGCACAGCCGACCGGCGCGGCCGCTGTCTCTCTGTCGCCAAGCCCACACGAGATCAGGTTTGCTGGGGTGCCCGAGGCAATGGTGCACAGGTCGAGCCCGGCCCCGCCGCGGGCGCTGTCGTCGTTTGTGAGAAGGATGGTGTCGCGGCCGTTGCCGCCGTGCAGGTCGTCGATTCCGGGGCCGCCGTCGACCCGGTCGGTGTTTGGCCCGGCGCGCATCCAGTCGCGGCCCTCATAGCCGTGGAGCGAGTCGTTGCCTTGTCCGCCTTGCATGCGATCCCAGCGGTTGGATCCGTAGATGGTGTCGTCGCCGTCGCCGCCAAACATTCGAG
>CAZMYN010000014.1:0-2585 GCA_964570495.1 uncultured Acidimicrobiales bacterium
TCGTGTCGATGCCAATCGTGGTCTTGCCGGTCTTACGGTCACCAATGATCAGCTCGCGCTGGCCACGACCGATCGGGATCAGCGAGTCGATGGCCTTGATGCCGGTCTGCATTGGGGTGTCCACTGGCTGGCGGCCAATGATGCCCGGAGCCTGAACTTCCATGCGGCGTGTACGGGTACCGGTCAAAGGGCCCTTGCCGTCGATTGGCTCACCGAGTGAGTTCACGACACGGCCAAGGACGCCATCACCGACAGGCACGGAAAGAATGTTGCCCGTCGAGCGGACCGGCTGGCCTTCCTCGATGCCGTCGGTCGAGCCGAGCAGCACGGCACCGATCGAATCCTCGTCGAGGTTGAGAGCAAGGCCGATGGCGCCGTTCTCAAACTCGAGCATTTCGTTCACGGCAGCTTCGGGTAGACCCGACACGCGGGCAATACCGTCGCCGACCTCGAGGACCCGGCCGACCTGTGTGGCCTCCAGGTCGCCGCTGCTGAAGCTCTCAACGTTCTTCTTGAGTGCTGCGGCGATGTCGTCGGTGTTGATGATGAGATCAGACATGTGTTTTCTCTTCTTGTTCGTTCAGGCTCGCAACTAAGCGAGGGTCTCGCGCATCTGGGTAAGACGGCGGCGGACGCTGCCATCGATAACGGTGTCGTCAATTTGAGTTACGAGTCCGCCGACGACCGTTGGGTCGACGGTGACGCGGGCGCTCACGGGACGGCCAGCCTTCTTGGACAGGGCAGCCTCGAGGCGTTGCAGTTGGTCCGAGCTGAGTTCGACGGCGGAGCGAACCTCGGCGTACGCCGAGCCTCGGTTGCCAGCCATGCGGCTCGACATTGCACGGGCAATTTCGGGAAGGTCAGAAGCGCGTCCTGCGCCGACGATCATCGAGATCGCCGCAGCGGATGCTTTGCTTGCCTTGCCTGCCAACAGGTCTTCAACAATCTGTTGACGACGTGCAGCTGGCACCGACGAATCGGACAGAGTGTTTTGCAGGTCAGCTGACCCGGCCACAGCTGTCGAGAAGGCGTGCAGATCGGCCTCGATGGAGGCGGCGTCGCCCTCAGCGTTTCCGATTGCAATCATTGCTTCTGCGTAGTCTTCGGCTCGACTCATGACTGGCCCACCTGTTCGATATAGCGGTCGATGAGGTCGGCGTGAGTAGCCGCATCGAGGTTTGTCTTGACGACCGATTCGGTTGCAGCCGCGGCCTGTTCGGCGACGGCGGCTTGAATGTCGGCGTTGACGCTTGCCGATCCCGATGTTTCGGCTTGCGCTTTTGAACGCGCATCGAGCGCGTCGGCGTCGGCCCGAGCAATCAGGTCGGCCTTCATCGTTGCCGCGGTCTGTGTTGCCTCTTCTTTGATCCGGGCAGCTTCAGCGTCGGCGTCACCGAGCTTGGAGCGAAGTTCGCTCAGCTCAGATTCGGCGTCTTGCTTTGCACGCTCCGCCTCGACAATTTCGTCTTTGATACGAGCCGAGCGGTCGTTGAGCGCCTTTTGAGCAAGAGGCAGCACCTTCCAGAGCATCAAAAGCAGAACGATGGTGAACGCTCCCGTCGACCACCAGAACTCTTTGATGTCCGATGGCAAGAAGCGGCCGTTCGGGCCTTCTGCAGCGAGTAGTGACAACATCAGGCATTGCCTCCGTTCAGAGCTTCGTCGATCGCGGACTGCTGAGCACCCCGGTCGAGGTCCTTGCCAAGCACGGCCGATGCAGCCGAGACCGCAATGTCACCGACCTCGCCGCGCAGCGACGAGATGGCTTTGGTCTTGCTTGAGTCGACACCACCAGCAGCTTGAGCACGCATGTCTGCGACCTCGGTGCCGGCTTCGGCCATAACGGTCGAGCGGTAGTCGTTGGCTTCGCTTCGCGCAGCTTCGATGATTCCGTCGGCGTCACCGCGCGCTGATGCCAGCGACGCGTCGTAATCGGCCTGTGCTTCGACAGCAGCTTGCCGTGCACGGTCGGCTGACTCTCGGTAGTCGACTACCTTTTGCTCGCGCTCTTCGCGCTTGTTCAAGATTGGCGGAAGGAGCACGAATTTCATCAGCGCCCAAAGCAACAGGAATGACCCCAGCGCCCAGAGGATGTGGTTCACCTCAGGTATGACCGGGTTTGGCACCTGCTCTACTTCGGCGACTGCTTCCTCGCCTTCTTCTGTGTCTTCTTCGGCGAAAGCGATCTGCTCGCCGTTAAAGCTGATTTGGATTCTCACGTCTTCTTCTCCCTTCTCGTCGTCCGATTCCCGATAAACGGGGGATCAGGCGAACTTGAGGAGAATGAAGACGACGAAGCCGATAAGCGCGAGTGCCTCGGTGAATGCCACACCGAGGAACATCGTGGTCTGTACGTCGCCGGCCGACTCTGGCTGGCGGGCCATTGCCTGGACGGCTTGACCGACCAGGTAGCCAATGCCGATGCCTGGGCCGATTGCGGCGAGGCCGTAGGCAAAGCCTGCACCTTCTGCCGCTGCAGCGTTCTTGGCTGCGTCGGCGTCAAGCTGGGCCACTATCTGTGCTGCGATGCTCATTGTGGATTGCTCCTTGTTTCCTTGGTTTCGGTGGGGACTCAACCCCGTCGA
>CAZMYN010000014.1:2685-4097 GCA_964570495.1 uncultured Acidimicrobiales bacterium
GTTTCCTTGGTTTCGGTGGGGACTCAACCCCGTCGATATTTGCGAATTGGTTGGTGGATTAGTGGGCTGGGTGTAGTGCGCCGCCGATAAACACGGCAGCAAGAATGGTGAACACGAAGGCCTGGATCAGCGAGACGAACACTTCGAATGCGGTGAAGGCAACGAGTCCGCCAAAGGTGAATGGCAGTACGAGGAACATGAGGCCGCTCGCAACAGTGATGCTCAGAACCGCAAAGGTGACGAGCAGAATGTGACCGGCGAGCATGTTTGCGAACAAACGGACCGAGTGGCTGAACGGACGAAGAACAAACGTCGAGAGCAGCTCGATGAAGCCCACGAGTGGCTTCAAGAAGGTAGGAACACCTGGAGGCCAGGCAATGTCCTTGACGTAGGAGAAGCCGTTGTGCTTCAGGCCAACACCGATGAACACGGCCCATGCAATCAACGCAATCACGACCGGGCCACCCATGCGAGCGTTTGCGGGCATCTGGAAGAACGGGATGACCTCGGTGATGTTGCCGAAGAAGACAAACAGGAAGAACGAAGCCAACAGCGGCAGGAATGGCAGGCCATCGGGCCCGATCGCCGGAAGGATGATCTGCTTTTCGATGAATTCGATGAACGACTCAACAACTCCACGGACTCCGGTCGGAACCAGGCCGTCTTGGCGAGAAGCGACAAAGAACAGAATCGCTGGGATCAACACCGACAACACATGAGTGAGACCGATCTTGTCGAGGCCAATCACGTCGATGATCGGTTCCCATTCAATGAGGTTGGACAGCGACGGGAATTCGAGGCCGCCTCCCTCAGATTCGGCTGCGAGCAAAAACATCAGGCTGCTCCTGTGGTTTCGTGAGTTGACGTAGAAGAGTTCTTGTCCGCCGGGTGATGGATGGACATCTTGGCGCTGGGCTTTAGACCAGGATGCGCCAATGTTCCGCCGATGTAGCGCATCTCCCAGAACAAAATTCCGAGATGCGCAATGATCAGGGTCAGACCGAGGGGCAACATGTTGACCCATTCGGCATCCTTGACGAGCAAGACCGCAAGGAAGATGAGGCCGAGCCGGAGCAAGAAACCAAACATTGCAGCCGCGCCCATCATGGCGAAAGAGATGCGGCCAGCCCAGGCCAACAAGCTCGCGGCGAGAAGGAAGTTGACGACCACGATCGCGATTCCGTAGGCGACCGACCATGCGCCTTCGCTCTGCCAAAAGACAGCGCCGAGGACGATCAGGACTGGAGCGAGGAGCACGGTGCGACGTGCGAGGTCGCGTGCGACCTCCATCACGGGAGCAGGACCTTCGAGGCGTCCGCTCAGAGCGTTCGTGCTGGGGCTCGGACTGGGCTGGGTCATGCTTGCACTCCGCTCTGTTGGTTGTCGGCGACATCGCCTTCGAGGACATCGCC
>CAZMYN010000014.1:4197-26848 GCA_964570495.1 uncultured Acidimicrobiales bacterium
GACATCGCCCTCAAGGACATAGTCGGGAAGCTCGATCGCGTCGTTGCGACTGAAACGAGAACCGGTGCTGGCACCGTGCTTCTCGGTGTGAGCGGCGTTGCGCTGTTCAGCAAGCGCTGCCATGCGAGAGGTGTAGGCGAAATACAGCCCGGCGAATGCGCCGCCGAGTCCGATGATGGCACCGATGACAGTGAAGATTGGACGGGTTCGGACCGCTCCGTCGATGAACCAACCAATGAGTCCGAACACGACCGGAGCAACAGCAATTTCCCAGCCACCACTGCCACGCCACAACGCGTCGTGGACTAGTTGGTTCGGCTCGCTCGGTTGCGGTGAGTCGGTCTCGTTCACGAATGTTCCGTCCAGGGTGAAACAAGTAACAAGTTCATCGTCTGATGAGCTTGTGAAGTATTTCTCAAAGTATGCGCCTATGTTGAAGCTTTACCAACATTTGCCCCGTGAGACTGTATAGCCGTTGTCGGAACTTTTCGCCGTTGCACGGAGGTTTTCTGCGCGTAGGGGCAGTCATCATGTCGAACTCGCCGCAACGCGAATCACGCCCTCGGCTTCGAGTTGGCTCACTTCGTCTGCGTTGAGATCGAGAATTGACCCGAGCACCTCTGCGGTGTCGGCGCCCGGTTCGCCAATTCCGGTGACGGGAATCATGGGTAGATCAGGATCCCCACGATCGATCGAGAACGGTGCGTTGACGACCTCGATCGTCGCGCCGTCGACGTCGACGGGACGCAGCAGCGCAATGGCGCGCGACTGCGCGTCGAGCACCACGTCGTTGCTTTGCATGACGACCGCCGCCACTCCCCCGCGCTCGGTTATGGCTTGCACGAGGTCGTCTGAGTTATGGGTGGCGATCCGTTCGTCGAAGAGCGCAATGCAGTCGGCCATGTTCGCAAACCGCGCAACCGTGGTCGAGAAGCGCTCGTCATGTTCGAGCTCGCCCAGCTCCAGAACCTCACACATGATTCGCCAGCCCGAGGTCGGCTCGGCCAACGAGAGCTGCACGAACCGGCCATCGGCGCAGCGGTACGCCTCCGAGGTCACGTTGGCGCTGCGTTCGCGCGTCTTGGCTCGTGATGGCTTGGCATCGGCGGCTGCCCGAGTGAGGTCGAACGCGTTGGACCATGCAGCCGACGCGAACAACGACGTCTCGACGACGGCGCCCTCGCCGGTCGCTCCACGCTTTACGAGGGCGGTGACGATCGCACCGTAGAGCGAAAGGCCCGCAACGTGATCGCCCTGGGCAGCACGCCAGCGCGGCGGCGCCCCGTCGAACCCACCAACCGATGCGCTCAGCCCCGAGCGGGCAAAGAACGCGGTCAGGTCGAAGCCGGGTGTTTGTGCGTCAGGGCCCACATCACCGAACCCGGTGAGCACGCCCACGATGAGTTGCGGATTGATCTCGCGCATTGCATCGACGGTCAGGGCGAACCGTTGGCGTCGCTGCGCCAAGAGGTTCGTGACCACGACGTCGGCCTCTGCGATCAGCGCCAGCGCGACATCTTGGCCTCGCGGTAGATCGAGAGCTATCGCTACGGACTTTTTGCCCCGGTTCGAGAAGTGGAAGGCGTGGTCGATCGCGTGGTCGGGGTCTTGCCCGCTCGCTTGATGCATGAGACCGCGCATTCCGTCGCCGGCGAGCGGTTCGATCTTGATGACCTCGGCACCTTGCTCGACGAACAGCGCGCCAGTACTTGGCGCCGCGGCCCAGTTCGCGATCTCGATTACTCGGATTCCATCGAGTGCACCCATGTTGACTGTCTACCCTCTCACTCGATCTTGACGGGATTTCGATCTCGCGCGATCACCGTTTCGCTTGGACGCATCTCGCGACGCTTGCGGCGACGACCCTCGCCTGTCGGTCTTTGCTTGGGTGCGACCTCATCGACGGTTGCTTTGCGAAGCCGCCAGATTTACGTTCAGGCAACCGGTCGCCCAGAGTCGGATTGGGACGTTATTGTCAGTGAAACGAGCAAAGATTCAGGAGACATCGATTGGGCCGCCGTCAACGCATTGTTAGATCCCGTCTGATGAGGCCGGTCTGGATAGCCGCATGGGCATGTTTTGGTGCCGTACTTATTGGTTGCACATCTGAAGCCAGCCCTACCTCAGGAACCGATTTGCCTACTCAACAAGATGAAGAACCCGAAGAGGTTGAAGAGAGAGAAGAGCCTGAAGATGGTTCTACTCAATCATCGGAAGTGCTGCCGTTTGATAGCGCACTGCTCGACCCGTTGGAGAGCCGACAAGTTAGTCGTGTCGAGATGTTCCGGGATTTGGCTCAGAAGGCGGTCGGCGCGCTCGATGTAGGCGAGTCTGACGAACTGATTCTGTTGGAGCCGCGGCTTGATGCGAGCGAGTTGGGGGCGTTGGAGATCGTGCGCTTTCAATCGAGCCAGTCACGGGTGCAGCTCGAGGCTGTCATCTACACCGACAGGCAAATGACCAGTGGAGAAGTCAGATTGAGAGATTTCTTGGTTGAGCAAATGCAAGAGCGTTCGCCCGGCGAGCAGGTTGAGATACTCGACAGCGGCGGAGACGCATACGTGTTAATCGCCACGTTTGCCCCCGGTGACGAGGAAGCGATAGCCGACGTTGCCACATACCAAGACGTCTTGTTCGAGGAATTCTGAGGCGCTAGCGGCTTTCTTACACGCGTCAGCGGAGAAGCATCATTGCCGAGCGCCTGGTCGAGGCTCGCTCGCAAAACGACGGCCGTCTTGCGCGTAGGTCGTGAAGTTTCCGGAACAGGCTCCCCAGGTGCATCTGCGTGAGCCAGCGAGGTACGGGCAATGAGGGCTGACGCGGCATCAAAGCGACGCTGGTCGCGGGTGCGACGGTGGTCATTGCCCGAAACGTCGCGGCCACCGTCCTCGCGATAGAAGCGGTCGGCCACGTTGTCGATCTGGGCTTCGATTGCGTCGATGTCGATCGGGGCTCCTTCGATGGACAACACATCGGTGCCGCGTTCTTCGTTGCGGTAGCGGCGGACTCGTCGACGACGACGGGCCTGGTTGTGGGCGTCGTCGACCTCGTCCTGAGACTGTTGATCAAGAACGTAGGCATCGGCGATTTTCTTGGCCTGCTCGGGTGGCGCTGCGCCGTTCTTGGCGATCAGCTGAGGGTCTCGTGCTGCGTCGCCGCCCGTCTTCGCCGAGGCATCAGCGAGTACGTCTACCTGTTCTTCGGAAAGTTCGCCGGACGCGACCTTCTTCGCGAGGTCGGGGTTCTCGACCAACGCGGCGCCGCGCTTGGCCTTTCGCTTTACGGTTCGCTTGGACGCTCCCCCGCCCGCAGAAGAATCGAGAAGGTCCTCAACCTTTCGCACGGGAACGCCCGAATCGAGCTGGGCGGCAATGGCCCCGGCCTCGATCGAGTCGAGAATCGAGCGGCACTTTCCGATCATCGAGAGACGGTCGGCAATCGTCAGTCCGAGCAGCACATTCCAAACCACGCGCATCGCATCGGCAAGCGCACGGTCAAGGCGGCGACGCTCGTCGCCCCGCCCCGCTGTCTCGCTTTTCGAACTGGTGTTCGCCATATGAATCACACTACCGATGGGGTGTGACACTCTGATTTGCCGCTACGACTCGACCCCTAACTCGCGGTAAGCCGGCTACAACTTGGCAACCCCGATGCCGGACTCGCCGGCTACCGCGTAGAAGAGGTACGCCTCGCCGTCACCTTCACCACAGTCGTCGACGAAGACGAACGGGTCTCGCAGCTGGTTGGCCGGACCGTGCCAGTAACTGCGGATCGACGGCACGTTCGCTTCGTCCGCCCCTTCCCACGATTCGACCGGAGCGATGACCTCGATTGGCTCTCCCGATTTCCAGTCCGGCCACGGCCGAGACACATCGACGACAACCATCTTGATGCGCTCGGGCGCGTCACCAACGTCGGAGTAAAAGATCCGCAGCTCATCACCGCTCACCCACGCTGCCATGTGCCTGGAGCGCCGAGACAAAACACGGGGCCCCCGCTCGAACTCCACCGGTCCACCGCTGCGCCGAACTATCTCACCTGGCATGGCGAGGCCATAGTCGCGCCCATCCACCTGGAACATCCGCAGGTAGGTGCCATCGAAAGTCGGCTCGTCCACCTCGAAGTTCACACCGTCGACGCTCGACGCGTACCGAGTTGTTTGAATGCCGAGCTCGGCCAACCCGTGGAACCACATCTCGATCAGGCCGAGCTCGTGGTTCACGCGCACATCCGGAGACGCGATGTGCGGAATCGTCAGATCGGCGAGGAGATCGAGCACCTCGTAGCCGTCGAACTCCTCGTCGTACGCGGCTCGGAACCCCTCGGCCACCTCGAGCGTCACCTCCGGTGTCTCGGTCAAGAACTTCGACTCGTCGAGCGAGAGGCATCCGCCGGGCACGACCGACCACGGGCCGCTGACCTCGTCGGCGTAGGCCAAACGAATGTGGTCGCCCTTGTGGTCAGCGAAGTAGCACAGGTAGGTGCCCAGCGGATCCTCGACCCAGCTTGGGGTGCGTATCACCGAGGGGCCCTGGATGTTGGCGCCGAGCGACGGGTGGGTGTCGGGCGAGATCGCGAGTCGGCGCCACGCAACGTTCACGACACGACCCTCACGAAAGGTCGTTGAGGAAGATCCGCAGAGGTCCGTTGAGGTTCGCGATAACGAGATCCTGAAAACCGCTACCGGTGAGGTCCGCGGCGATTGGCCGGTAGCCGAAGTGAAAGTTCTTGACGCCCGCCGCGGCTTCGGCGCGAATAAACGTGCCGTCAGAACCCTGGAGCAGGAACTTGCCAGCGGTCGGCAGGTACTTGTGCAACTTCAAGGGATACCCGAGGTAGTTCTCGGTGATGACCATGTCGAGGCGGCCGTTGTTGGTGAAGTCCGCAAACAGCGCACCCCACGCAAACGCCTCCGACGTGGCCTTCGTCTGCGCGGTCACGTCGGTGAACTTGTAGTCGCCGTCGTTGCGCAAGTGCCTCGACACGAGGTCCAAGGGCTGGTCGTCTCGAAGATCGCGGTGAACAATTTTGGCCGGAAGCGATTTACCTGCATTGGCGAGGAAAATATCGGGAAGTCCGTTTCCGGTCGTGTCGCCCACCGCCAGGCCCATCCAAAAGCCCCAATCCCCTGGCAGGATCTTCTCGGTGAACGTTCCGTCGCCGTTGTTGCCCCACAGCCGAGGCCGATCGGTGTTGTACGCCGCGACCAGGTCCGGAAGTCCATCGCCGGTGAAATCGACGAAGCGCGCATCAAAGCCGTTCTGATGAAACCCGAGGCCAGATTCGGCGTTGCGGTTGACGAAGGTGCCGTCGCCGTTGTTGGCAAAGAACACATCGTCGACGCGCACTGCCGGGTCGTTGTAGATCGCTGTCGCGATCATCTCGGGTTCGATGAACGTGCTGACGTACATGTCGACGTTCCCGTTGCCCCGGGTGTCGCCCAACGTGACGCTCAGCGGCACCGCGTTCTCGGGAAGTTCAAGGTCGAGCTCGCGACGTTCATACGTCATCTCGCCGGGGTTGCGCGAGTACACCACGATGCCGGAGTGCTCGGCCATGACAATCTCGTCTTCACCGTCGCCGTCGATGTCGCCCACCGCAATCCCGTAGGCCGGGCGATCGACCACACCTTCGAGGCCGACGTCGTGGGCAATGTCGCGGGCGGCGAGAGCCTCGACCGAGAGCAATTGGTTGCGCTGACCAACCCCACCGGTCACCAACAGTTGCGGGGTCCCGCTGCGGGTTACGTCGATCGCAACGACATCCATTGCGGGGAAGGCGCTCTTGGGTCCGGCAAAGCGGTGCTCGAAATCGTTCGCAACTTCGCTAAATGTCGGAACCGAATTTTCCGGCGAGCGCGCGAAGGCGACCAATGCCTCTTCCCTGGCCTTTGCGCGTGGCCATGGAAGCCCATCGAGCCTTTCGGAAAGCGATTCCATCACGCGACCGTCTCGTTCAGAAAGATCCGCAACGGTCCACCGACGTTCGCTATCACGAGGTCTGCCATGCCGTTACCGGTCAGGTCGGTTGCAATCGGGCGGTAGCCAAAGTTGAAGTTCTGTACTCCTGCGGCAGATTCGGCACGAATGAACGTGCCGTCGGCGCCTTGCAGCAAGAACTTTCCTGCGGTCGGAAAGTACTGCGACATGTGCAGCGGGTACGAGCGAAAGTTCTCGGTGATTACCAAGTCCAGGCGGCCGTTGTTTGTGAAATCCGCAAAGACCGCACCCCACGAAAAGGCCAGCGACGTCGCTTTGCTCTGCGCGGTGATGTTGGTGAAGTTGTAATCACCGTCGTTGCGAAGGTGGATCGAGAGCGGGTCTTCCTCTTGGTCATCTCGAAGGTCTCGGTGCAGGAGTCGGGCTGGCATCGAGCGGCCCACATTGGCCAAGAAGATGTCGGGCAACCCGTTGCCCGTGCTGTCCCCCACCGCAAGGCCCATCCAAAATCCATACCCACCAGGGAGGAGCTTCTCGGTGAAGGTGCCGTCGCCGTTGTTGCCCCACAGCCGAGGCCGATCGGTGTTGAAAGCAGCGACGAGATCGGGAAATCCGTCACCGGTGAAATCGACGAAGCGCGCGTCATAGCCATTCTGCGAATACCGGAGACCCGATTCGTCACTGCGATCAACGAACGTCCCGTCGCCATTGTTGGCAAAGAACATGTTGTCGACGCGCACGTCGGGATTGTTGTAGTTCCCCGGAATGAGAAACCGGGGTTCGATAAACGTACTGACGTACATATCGAGACTCCCGCTGCCCCGGGTGTCGCCCAGCGTGATGCTCAATGGGAGCGCTCGATCGGGCAGCTCAACAGCGAGGCTCCGGCGTTCGTAGCGCATCTCTCCTGGCCGACGCGAGTAGACGGCAATACCCGAGTGCTCGGCCATCAGAATCTCGTCTTCGCCATCGTTGTCGATGTCGCCCACCGCAATCCCGTACGCAGCTCGATCGACCAATCCTTCGAGACCCACGTCATGGGCGATATCGCGCGTGGTTCGGTTCGCAACTTCGATGAGGGCGTTGTACTGGCCGACCCCGCCGGTCACCAACAGCTCGGGCGTGCCATTGCGCGTCACATCGACCGCAATCACGTCGGCAGCGGGGAATGATCGCTTCTTGACAGCCTGATGATCGAAGCGGCTGGAGATCTCCGAAAACTCCGGAACGATATTTCCTGTCGTCCGGGCGAAAGCCTCGACTGCCCGCTCGCGCTCGAGGGAGCGCGGCCACGACAGCGAATCTAGTCTTTTGGATAGTGGCGTCATTGGTTGATCAACCTACTGGGCATCGTCGTTCGGCGCCTTTCGAGTTTCGAGCTCTGCTGCGACATGCTCGAACAGATCGCCATCATATTAGCTAGGCCCAGACCTCATAAGCCGTTTGAACTAGCCGATGGAGCCTCTGGAGAACGCCAGATGAGTGAGCAGCAAGCGGGAAAAGAGACGAATAGACGGGCCTTCCTACAGAAGTCCCTCGTCGCGACAGGCGTTGCCTGGACCGCGCCCATCGTCGTGTCCCTCAACGATCCAATCGCCGCCGCAACAGGCTCGGGGGGTTGTCCATTCACCTACTGCTTCGACGACGGCAGCACCGAGGGCTGGACCATCGACAACACGGCCGGAGTCGGAAACGGCCTGTGGAACGTCAACAATGGCCGCTCAACAAGCGCGAGCTTCTCCTTGCACTACGGAACGGGCATCGGCGGCAACTACAACTCGACCGGCAACAACTCCGGCACGGTCACGAGCCCAGCCTTCGTCGTCCCCGCCGCTGGCGGCGCACTGACCTTCAACATCTGGCGAGAAGTCGAAGTCTTTGCTTCTGGCAACTGGGATGAGTTCTCCGTCTCGATCCTGCCGAGCGGGACCGTCGAGTACGCGGTGTCACGAGATGGCGGCACGAACGGCGTGTTCGAGCCAATTTCGATCGACCTCGCTGCCTATGCCGGCACGCCAATTCAGATCGTCTTCTCGTTCGCCACGAACGACCAGAACTTCAACAACTTCGAAGGCATCTACGTCGACGACATAACAATCCCCTGCGACAACCCTCCAGCGGGCGGCGGTGGCACCTCGTTCAGCGCACGCGCCGCCGAGCCGTATTTCCCTGATCGACCTGCACCTACCGCCGACGAGCTCAAACGACGGGGCAGAGCTCCGGGCGTGCGGCTAGGCCTCGAGCTCTTGGGCGTCGACACCTCGTCGTGAACTCCCGACCCCGGGATGGAAGATGGTGTAGAGCGCTAGCGCGAGTGCACCGCCCGCGAATGGCAAGGCTGCAGCACCCGACCCGGTGAGCGTCGAGTAGAGCACGACGCCGCAGAGAAGCGCTGTCCACGACCAGAGAATCAGCACGGTGCGCCGATGTCCGTGGCCAAGCGCCATGAGTCGATGGTGGAGGTGTTCTTTGTCGGCGGTCGCAATGCCGACGCCGCGACGCGTGGCCCGGCGCAGCACCGCCAACATCAGATCGACCAGCGGCACACCGAGCAACAGCAACGGAATGACGAGCGGGGCAAAGAAGAAGAACACCTGGCCGTCAACGGCCTGGTCGAGACGCCCTCCGACCGAGATGGTCGACGCGGCCAGGAGCAGTCCGAGGAGCAGCGCTCCGCCGTCTCCCATGAAGGTCTTGGCCGGGTGAAAGTTGAGGGGCAAGAAGCCAAGGCACACGCCTGTTGTGATGACTGCGAGAAGCGCGCCGGGGTTTGAATCGAAGAGCACCCCATCCACACCGAGCTGCATCGCGTAGATAAAGAAGCTGCCCGATGCAATCGCGACGATGCCGCCAGCCAGGCCGTCGAGGCCATCGATGAGGTTGACCGCGTTGGCCATGACGAGCAGCCAAATGACGGTGACGACCACCGAGAGGTCGGGGGAAAGCTGAACGAACCCGGTGAAGGGCAGACGGAACCACAGCACCGAGATACCGCCAAGAGCCAAGACGGTTCCGGCGAGGACGATGCCGGCGACCTTTGCTGGAGCGGACACGTCTCGAATGTCGTCCGCGAGGCCAACGCTAAAGATGATCAACGCCGCGATAACTACGCCGGCGATGTCGGTGAATGAACGAAAGACCGGATCGAAGTCGCCGATGGTCCATGCGGTTAAAAGCCCGGCACCTGCTCCCGCGAGCATTGCCAGTCCACCGAGGCTTGGCGTGGGTCGGTCGTGCACCTTGCGACTACTCGTATCTGCGACCGCTCCGACGCGACGCGCAAGGACCCGCGTGAGCGGGGTCACCAATAACGTGACGGCGGCGGCAACGAGGCCGACAAGGAGATAGTCGCCGAGTACGGGCATGGTTCTCTCAGTATTCCCTACCGTGGGACAAATGGTCGAGATACGACCCGGGAGTTATCCCCACGGAAACACTCTCAGTCGGGGTATGGCACGAATCGACTACAGAGATTGGCAACTTCGGCTCGGATAGCAGAAACGACACCTGGGTCGTTTCGGTTCTGAAGCGTGCGGGCAATCAGGTCGGCGATGGTGTCCATCTCCGCCTCGCCCATCCCCTGGGTGGTGACAGCCGGGGTTCCAATGCGGATGCCGCTGGTGACGAACGGCGAACGCGGATCGTTGGGGATCGTGTTCTTGTTGAGCGTGATCCCGGCCTCGTCGAGAACGTTCTGGGCCTCTTTGCCGGTGAGCTCGTCATCGAACGGGCGAAGGTCGACCAACAACAGATGGTTATCGGTACCACCGGAAACGAGCCGGAAGCCACGGGTGGCTAGTGCCTCGGCAAGGGCGGCCGCGTTCGTGACGATCTTCGCGGAGTAGTCCTTGAACTCCGGAGCGAGTGCCTCGCGGAATGCAACCGCTTTCGCACCAATGTGATTCTCGAGGGGGCCACCTTGAAGGCCCGGGAAGATCGACTTGTCGATCGCCTTGGCGTGCTCAGCCGACGACAAGATGCAGCCGCCGCGAGGACCGCGCAGCGTCTTGTGCGTGGTGAAGGTCATGATGTCGACGAACGGCATCGGGTTCGGGTGAACGCCACCAGCGATCAGGCCAGCGATGTGCGCAGCATCGAACATCAGGAGTGCCCCGACCTCGTCCGCGATCTCGCGGAACGGTTCGGGCTCAATAATCCGCGGGTAGGCGGTTGCGCCAGCGATGATCATCTTTGGTTTGTGCTCGCGAGCCCGCTCACGAAGTTGATCCATGTCGATCCGCTCGTCGGAGTCGGTGACCTCGTAGCTGACGAAGTTGTAGAGCTTGCCGCTCGCGTTGACAGGCGAGCCGTGCGTGAGGTGACCACCGTGATCGAGGCTCATACCCATGACCGTGTCGCCAACGTCGAGCATGGACAAGAAGACAGCCATGTTCGCGTTGGCGCCAGCGTGTGGTTGCACGTTGGCGTGGTCGGCTCCGAAGAGCTCCTTGACGCGATCGATGGCGATCTGTTCGACATCATCGACGACAGCGTTGCCGCCGTAGTAGCGCTTGCCGGGGTAACCCTCGGAGTACTTGTTCGTGAGTACCGATCCAGTCGCTTCCATTACCGCCGGAGAGGTGAAGTTCTCCGATGCAATGAGCTGCAGGCCCGAGTTGAGCCGCTCCTTCTCACGATCGATCAACTCAAAAATCTCGGTATCACGAGATGTTGGCCACGGCATTGTCGTCTCCCCGAAAGAGTTAGCCAAGTTTGAACCGTTGGCCTTGCTAGACACGACCGCCCGTTCAAATTTGTACATGGTGATGCAACGAATTCGCAGAGTAACAGCGTCGATGGGCAGAGCAACCGGCCACGGGGGAAATGGCGATGGTCAATCGCCACAGTTGCGCAACGAAAATGTACTCAATCTTTCCCGTTTGTCAGCCGATTGGCATGCGAGGATGGTCTCTCACGACGGTCTTCCCCACGCGGACACGACAAAGGCAACGATGTTCAACAACGCATACGACGGCAAGAAGGTTCTGGTCACCGGACATACCGGTTTCAAGGGCACCTGGCTGACGATCTGGCTCCAGCAAATGGGAGCCGAAGTCATTGGCATCTCGGACAAGATTCCAACCGACCCCAGCCACTTCGCGGCAGCCGGTCTCGAAGACGCCATGACGACGCATTGGCTCGACGTTCGCGACCAAGAAGCCATCCCAGAAACAATCGCTAACGAGGCCCCGGACTTTGTGTTCCACATGGCTGCACAAGCGCTGGTCAAGGCAAGCTACGACGACCCGGTCGGCACCTACACGACGAACATGCTCGGGTCGGCCAACGTGCTCGAAGGCCTACGCCGCCTCGAGAACGACTGCACGGCCATCATGATCACATCGGACAAGTGCTACGAGAACGTCGAGACCTACTACGGCTACCGCGAGGAAGATCGCCTGGGCGGCGCCGACCCCTACTCGGCGTCGAAGGCCGCCGCCGAAATCATCATCTCCAGCCACGTCCGTTCGTTCTTTGCCGAGGACGACAACAACGTCCGCATCGGGGTCACCCGAGCTGGCAACGTCGTCGGCGGTGGCGATTGGGCTGCGGACCGACTAGTTCCCGACATTGCTCGCGCATGGTCGGTCGGCGAGAACGTGACCATTCGTCGCCCGCAAGCAACACGTCCGTGGCAGCACGTTCTCGAACCCCTCAGCGGCTACCTCCAGCTCGGAGCCGAGCTTTCCACACGCCCCGAGCTCCACGGCGAGGCCTTTAACTTTGGCCCACCAGCCGAAGCGGTCAACCCCGTGCGCGACGTCGTCATTGCGCTGAAGGAACATTTGCCCGGACTCGATCTCACAATCGACGAGAGCCAAGCGCACTTCCACGAAGCGGGCCTGTTGAAGCTCACGTGCGATAAGGCCCTCAGCCAACTCAACTGGCGTCCCGTCCTCGATTTCGACGAGACGATGAAGATCTCCGCTGAGTGGTTCGCCAGCTATTACAAGGAAGGCTCGGGTGGCATTCGAGCGCTGACCGACGCCCAGCTCGACTTCTACACCGGCTCGGCAAAGGACCGCGGCCTGGCGTGGGCCCAGAGCTAGTGGCAGCGCATTTCACCGAGCTTCGCCGGATCGAAACCTCCGGCGGCGAGGTGATGAAGGCGCTTCACGCCGAGGAACCCGACTTTCGGGGTCTTGGCGAGGCGTACTTCTCGCGGGTCAACCCCGGGAGCATCCGGGGCTGGAAATTGCACACCGAGATGACGGTCAACGTCGTCGTGCCTGTGGGTCATGTCCGATTCGTGGTCGCTCACGACCAGCACTTTCACGAGTACGACCTCGGACCCGACCACGACTACGGCCGCCTCACGATCGAGCCCGGCACCTGGTTTGGGTTCAAAGGCGGAGCCGAGGGCGGACTTGTGCTGAATCTCTCCGACATCGTCCATCGTCCCGACGAGGGCGAAAGCAAAGACCTCGACGACCTCGACTACAACTGGTAACCGATGGAATCTAGGAACGGCCAGGTGCCTCCCACAGCCTTGAGCGTTCCTAGAACCACAAAGGACTGAGCAAATGGGTATGTGGCAGCGCCTCCAAAAACGAGCGGACTCGTCGGGCGCGGCACCGATCGCCGTCATCGGCGCGGGTTACGTTGGCACGGGAGTCGTGCATTCGATTGCCCAATCCCCCGGGATGAACCCAGCGCTGATCGTGAATCGCAACACCGATCGTGCCATTTCTGCCTTGACCCAACTCGGAGTCGCTGCCGACGACGTACTGGTCAGTGATTCTGTTGATGACCTCGCCGCAGCAATCCGCTCGGGTACACCAGTGGTTACGCCGCACGCAGCGATCGTTGCGGACCTTCCCATCGAAGTCGTCGTCGAGGCGACCGGCGCACTCGACTACGGCACCGAGACCATTCTCGCAATGCTCGACGCGGGCAAGCATGTTGTCTCGTTCAACGCCGAGAGCGATTCGCTTCTGGGCTGGCTCTTCCATGAGCGTGCTCGTTCGAATGACGTGATCTACACAATCGCCGATGGCGACCAGCCCGGTGTGCTCTTTCGCCTACACCAGCAGGTCGAATCGATGGGCTTTGAGGTCACGGCCTCGCTCAACTGCAAACGTCACCTCAACGTCCATCAGAACCCGGAGACCGGAGCGGGCTACGCAGCGCGCGACACGACGTCGGCTCACATGACGACGGCCTTTGGCGACGGCACGAAGATGCAGGTCGAACAAGCCGTCGTTGCAAACGCCACCGGGCTCATCCCCGATGTTCGGGGCATGCACGGCATCGAGTCGACCGTGGCTACCGCAGCCGTCGACATTCCCGCTGCTCTGTCAGCACCCGGCCGGGTCGATTTCACGTTGGGCGGCGACTTTGGCGCTGGCGTCGGCGTGGTAGGCACCCACCCCAACCATGACCTTCATGAAAAGGCGATGCGCTTTTACAAGATGGGCGACGGACCGAACTACTTCTTCTTCCGGCCGTACCACCTCGTCCACCTCGAAATCCCAACGACGATCGCCGAGCTACTGCTCGACGGCGAACCGTTGGCCACGATCGACCAGCCCCACGTGGCCGAGGTTGTCGCGTTGGCAAAGAAGGATCTCGCAGTCGGCGAAGAGCTCGATTGCATCGGCGGCTTCAGCGCATACGGCCACATCGACACCGCAGAAAATGCTGCGGGCTTTCTTCCTGTAGGTCTTGTCGAGTACGCAACGATGACCGGCAATGTTGCCCAGGACGAGCCAATCCCGCTCGGCTCTGTTTCACTCGACGATTCAAAGACCGTTGTGAGCGAGTGGAAAGCCATGCATTCCCAAGACTGAGCACTCCATTAGCTGAACGCTCCGTTAGCTGACCGGCCAGCGGCTGGCACTAGATTGCACGGATGCCCGCACAAATCCGCCGCACGATCACCCACGTCCAAACGACTTTCGAGGAGGGCGGTAAGCCCGTCGAAACGCCGACGCTGCTCGTCGCTGCGCTCGCGATTCTGAAGAACCCGTGGTTTGGTGAAGGCTTCGTAGAGAACCTTCGCCCCGCTCTGCGAGACGCCGCTCCCGAACTCGGAGCTCGGCTCACCGAGATGATCCTCAAGGAGACAGGCGACGCGATCGAGGGCTACGGCAAAGCATCGATCGTTGGCATGGGAGGCGAGATCGAGCACGGCTCCGCGCTCACCCACACCCTCTTCTTCGGCAACCAATACCGCGACGCCGTGAACGCGAAGACCTACCTCGCCTTCACAAACACGAGAGGTGGGGCGGGTTGTCCGATCATGATTCCACTGATGGACAAAGACGACGGTGGACGACGTTCGCATTACCAGACAATCAACCTCACCGTGCCCGACGCTCCTGGCCCCGACGAGATCATCATCGCCCTTGGTGCGTCGGTCGGCGGACATCCGCATCATCGCATCGGTAACCGCTATATCGACCTCGAGGAGATGGGCGGCGACGTCGACAACCCCGCTGGCGTGTAGGTCCTAGAGTGCGGGCGTGATCTTTACCGAGACTCCCCTAGCTGGCGCGTACGTGATCGACCTCGAATTGATCGAGGACGAGCGCGGCTTCTTTGCTCGCGCATGGGCCGAGGACGAATTCACCGATCATGGCCTCGATGCAACGATTGCTCAGGTCAACATGTCGAAGACCCTTCAGGCCGGAACGTTCCGAGGCTTCCACTGGCAAGACCCACCGTTCGGCGAGGTCAAGACCGTGCGCTGCATGGCGGGCTCGGTATTCAACGCGATCATCGACATGCGCCCCGATTCGCCAACCTACGCCCAGTCGTTTGGCGTTGAGTTGTCGGCGGAGAACCGACGAATGTTGTACGTCCCTGAGCAGTTCGCGAACGGTTTTCTGATCACTTCGAACGACACGGTGCTGCTCTATCACGTGTCGCGTCCCTACCAAGCGGGCAACGAGAACGGAATTCGCTGGGACGACCCCACCATCGACATCGACTGGCCCCGATCGGTCGACCATGTGAGTAACAAAGACTCCAGCTGGCCTGATTTAGCACTGAAATAGCCCAAGGTTCCCACGTTTAGTGACGGTTCGGTCACTTTTTCGACCATTCGGTGGGAAGTGTCGATTTGGTCCAATTTTTGTGTCAATCGGCGCTCGACTTCTCACGACGAGAGACAGCCAGGCATACTCGTGACACCCCAACATTGGGGTGTCAAACAGCGGCACGCGGAACTGCTCAGCTCTAAGGGGGCGTTCCACATGGCAGTCCAATCGATCGACAATCTCTATCGATACGACCTCAGCGATGACGAGATCACTCTGCGATCTCAGCAGCTCGCGAGCCGCTACTCAAGCTTTCTTCGCCCGCTCGCCGACTCAGGCGTTTCGTTCGCGTGTGTAGCCGTCGATGGCCGAGACCCCCTCGCCGACGTCGGACGAAGTCTTGAGCAACGCGTCTTTGATGACGAGGCTGGCGACCACACCATCGAGGTCATGCACTCCGAGTACGGCAGCTACGAAGACCGGTCGGTGTTTTTCCTCGGTTATGACATCCGCGAGGGACAGATCAGCGGGTGTCTCCGTGCCATCACCGGTACCGCTGGGTTTGGTCCGATGGTCAAGACCATGCGTGATTGCCTCTATATCGATTCCTACCGTGATCTTGGCGCCCCACGGCCCCCCGAAGAGATAGATCTCCGCGACGATTCGGGCACGCTCGACCCCGAGGTCGGACTTCTCGGAGGGCACCGAAACCCGCCCGGACATCGCCTCGATCGCAACTTCCTCGAGAGCTACCACCTGATGCAACCAGGCGAGGGAATCTTCGACATGGCCACCGTGGTGGTGTCGAGCGCTGCGCGCGAAGGGGCTGAAGAGCGCCTTAGCCTGCTGCTCTATGCGTGCTCGTGGCGCGGGGCCCTCCGACTCGGAATGCCACACGCAGTCACCTTCATCCGACAAGATCTCCTCGAGGTGTTCCGATCCCACCTCGGTATGGCCTGGGAAGACCTCGCTGGACTCGGCGGCACCCAGTACGTCGAAGGAGACCCGTTTCTCAGCCAGCCCGCATATGCACACCTCGATGGTTTTCGCCACATGTTTCAACGAGAGCTCATCAAAGGAGACCTCGGTCTGGAGCGCAAGACCCCACCTCCGTTCGACCACTTTGCCGATCTCATGGTGAACCCAAGCGCTGCTGGTTTTTTCTTGCTCGATTGATGCCAAATCGACCCTAAAAACGGTCATATTTGGACCGGTCATGCCGACTGAAACTTGTGGGCCAACAAACCTCAAGTTTTACGATCATTGCTGCGGCTGCGGTATCGATCGCGACAACGCTGCTCCCTCTCGGAATCGGCGGACCGCTCACGCTGCTCTGGGCCTTTGGTTGCTCGGTCGTATTGACCGTTCTGGTTTGGCGCCTTCCAGCTGATAGGCGACAGCCCTGGTCGACCCTTACGCTCGCTGGCTGGCTAATCGCGATCGGTGTGCTAATCCGCGGAATTCACGGCGAAATGATCGGCGTCGACCAGCCACTACCGTCGCCAGCGGATCTGGTCCATATCCCCGCCTATCTACTCTTCCTATGGGCCGCGGTGCTCGTTCAAC
Organism: uncultured Acidimicrobiales bacterium; assembly: GCA_964570495.1. Classification (GTDB taxonomy): domain Bacteria; phylum Actinomycetota; class Acidimicrobiia; order Acidimicrobiales; family SHLQ01; genus SHLQ01. The sequence continues at coordinate 20,684 of CAZMYN010000014.1, forward strand.
GGGCCCGCGCCACACGCCGAGATTCAAATGCGTGGCTCGACGCATTCATCGTGGTCGTCGGATTCGCCATTCCGCTATGGGTTGTTGCTTGGGCACCTTTCGCAACAAATGAGCTGATGGGCGTAGAAGCTCGCTCCATCAATCTCGTCTACAACCTGATCACCATGACGATCGTCGCGGTGTTCCTACGAAACTCCGCGACTCCTGGCTGGCGCCCTCCTGCCTACTACCTACTTGGACTAGCTGGCGTCACGTTCTTTGTTGCAGACCTCGCCGCAGTTTTCTCCTCGGCAAACGACGGCGTGGCCTTGTCGGTAGTTCTGTCCCCGATGACCTACGGACTCGTGCTCGCTGCGATGCAACATCGGACCGCACCCTCGATCATGATGAGCCATCAGGCGCGCGAAGAACGCGTCGGCCTGTCACGGCATCTCCTCGTAGCCTTCGCTGTCTTGTCGCCCGTTCTCACAACTCTGTTCTGGCCAACAGAATCCACACTGACCCGAATTGTTGTCGGGGCACTATCGCTTCTTCTCGCCGCAGGCGTGATTGTTCGGTTGTCGGCACTATTGCACAAGAACCAGGTACGCGCTGACCTCGAACACACTCTGTCGTCGCAGATTTCTCGCCTTGCGTCACTCGAATCCAGCCAGCGAATAGCAGAAGAACTGCCGAGAGCCGCTGCGGTGTTGACCGACCCACAGGCGCGGATTAGCTACGGTCCCGCAAATCTCAACGCTTCGTTCTTCATTGAATCGTCGCTCAACACAGACCAACACGACTGCGGATTGAGCATTACCGGGCCAACACCCAGCCCAATGGAACAACGCCTTCTCGGGACTCTGGTTCGCGACGCCGAATTGCTGGGAATCTCGGCCGATGCCGTCAAGACACAGGCAGAGCAACACTCCCAAAGCGAAGCAAACAAGCAGATCGCCGCGAACGAGCGTCGCTTTCGTGCGCTTGTTCAGAACTCGAGCGATGCCGTGGCCGTCGTCTGCGCCGATGACGGCATAGTCACCTACATGTCCGAGTCGGTCGAACGGGTTCTTGGGTATCAGCCAGAGGACTTCATCGGTCGTGATCTCGAATGGGCATCACACGAAAATGACTGGCTCCCCGCCCGTGACTATCACATGGCGATTCTCGACGGCACCGAACTTCATCAAGAGCACGAGTTCCGCGCGACTCACGCGGACGGGTCGATTCGCCTGCTCGAGTTTGTGATCACCGACATGCGAGACATCGAGGGCATCGAGGGTCTCGTCATCAACGCAAGCGACGTCACCGAGAACCGAGCGCTTGTACGGAACCTCAAGAATGCCGAGACGACGGATCCGCTCACGCTCCTTCTCAATCGCAACGCCTTCATCCGCGAAATCGATACCGCCATCCGACGTTCGTCGGTTGGCAACTCCTCGGTGGCAATGGCGATCGTCAACCTCGATGACTTCCGCTTGGTCAACGAAGGATACGGCACCGCAATCGCTGACCAAATGCTGGTCGAGCTCGCGCACCGTGTCCGCCAAACAGTCCGAGCCGACGACGCCGTTGCACGACTCAACGGTGACGAATTCGGTGTCCTCATGCCGAACGACTACAGCCCTGCTGAAGCCGAAGCCATCGTTGACCGGATCCTCGAAGAACTGACCGAGCCGGTCACGATTGGCGGGCGAACCATGTCGCTGCAAGCGACCGCCGGCCTGGTCAATAGCGACAACTCAGACGCAACGGGTTTGAGCTTGCTGCGCGATGCCGACACTGCACTGGACGCCGCAAAGCAAACCAATCGAGGTGGCGTTGTTCACTTCGACCAGGCAATGGGTGAGGAGATCTCGACACGGGTCGAAATCCGAAACCGTCTTCGCGATGCAATCCGCAATGACAAACTCCGCCTCGCCTATCAACCAATCGTCGATATCACCACGGGAACCATTGTCTCGCTCGAAGCCTTGGCCCGGTGGAACGATCCCGAACGCGGAGAGATCGGCCCGGCAACGTTCATTCCAATCGCCGAGGCGAGTGGCACGATCTCCGAGCTTGGAGAGTGGGCGCTTCGCACTGCATGCAGGCAGGTCGTGGAGTGGGAAGAGCAAGGCCTCGACGGGTTCACCGTGAGCGTCAACATGTCCGGTCACCAGCTGCGCAATGAGAACATCATCGCCCGCGTTCGCCAGGTCATTCACGCAAGCGGCGTCGATCCCGCACGGATCACCATCGAGATCACCGAATCGGTTCTCATCGATGACACCGACTTCATCGCCGAACGACTCCGAGCACTTCGCGACCTCGGAATCCGTCTCTCGATCGACGACTTCGGTACTGGTTACTCATCGCTTAGCTACCTACGCCGCTACGAGTTCGATGTTCTGAAGATCGATCGGAGCTTCGTCGTTCCACTGGCCGACGACACGAACAAACGCGAGCGCGAGATCGTTAACGCCATGATCAAGCTCGCCCAGGCACTCGGCGCCGTGACCGTTGCCGAGGGCATCGAGGAGAGCGAAGAGTTCGGCGTCCTTCGCACACTCGGTTGCGACTACGCCCAGGGCTTCTTGTTCTGGCACCCGACCGAAGCCGATGACATTCCCGAAGTTCTCCGCGGCGAAGTGACGAAAGCCGTCGCCTGATTTACCAGACTCGCCAGGGCGCTTCGCCGGTGTCCCAAAGGCGGTTCAATTCGACGTACTCGCGGTAGGTATCCATGCCGCGCCAGAATCCTTCGTGGAGACGGAACGACAGCTGGTCGTCCTTGGTGAGCCGCTGCAACGCGTCGGACTCGAGCATGTCGCCATTCTCGTCCGGGGTGTAGTCGAGGAATTCCTTGTTGAACATGAAGTAGCCGCCGTTGACGACGCCGGTGTTCAGGTCGGGCTTTTCCGCGAAATCGGTAACGGAGTCTCCGTCGACCGCGAGCTCACCAAAGCGACTCGTCGGGTGGACCGCGGTGACCGATCCGATCTTGCCGTGCGCGAAATGGAACTCTCGAAGCGCTGCGATGTCGATATCGGCCAGACCGTCGCCGTAGGTCAACATGAACGCAGGTGCGTCCTGGAGGTACGGGCGAGCTCTGGCGAGGCGCCCGCCGGTCAGCGTGTCGAGGCCCGTGTAGGCCATCGTGATGCTGAAGTCTTCTTTGCCGTAGTCGCCGTGATAGCTGGTCTCGGCGGTATTCAAGTCGACGGTGAAGTCGCTCGTCTTTTCACGGTACGAAAGGAAGTACTCCTTGACCGTCCACGACTTGTAGCCGAGCAACAAAACAAAGTGCTTATGCCCGTAGTGCGCATAGGTCTTCATGATGTGCCACATGATCGGCTTGCCGCCGACGTCGATCATTGGCTTGGGTAGAGATTCAGATGCCTCGCGAATTCGGGTTCCCTTGCCGCCGGCAAGAATCACCACGGGTATATCTGCGGGATCGACTGTCATGGACTTGCTCCTCGTCACCGGGGTTCGGCGTTCACCTCTATGTTTTCACGAACGCTTCGCCGATACCCCGATGCTTACGACTCAGTTCGTCTAGTCGAGACGGACCACTCCCTGTCGAAGAACCACCACCGGGTCGGTGGTCGTGTCGACGACGGTCGATGCTGTGCCGTCAAGCACTCCCCCATCAACGATCAGCGCGACGTCGGCTCCGAACGCTGAGCCGAGCTCGGCCGGATTCGTGATGGTCGGCTCTCCATGACGATTCGCGCTCGTCGCAGCGATCGGGCCAAACCGTTCGGCGACAGCGCAGATCAGCTCGTGGTCGGGCAGTCGCACTCCTACGGTCTCCACCTCGCCAAGGTGCAACGGTGGGTCGACGACGGCGCCCTGTGCCACGAGGGTTAACCCCCCGGGCCAATGCAGATCTGTAAGTCGGTCGAAGCTATTCGTCCGCTCGACCAGGGAGCGGGCCTGCTCAACGGACGCGACGAGCACCGCGATCGGGACACCTTCGGGGCGTTGCTTCAGCTCGAATAGGCGCTGCATTGCAGTGGGCGATGTCGGGTCGGCAGCGAGGCCATAGACCGTGTCGGTCGGGATGACGACGACCTCCCCCGCACGGAGAGCCCCGACGATCTGGTCGACCCGCGATGCGCTCATGGCTGTCGAGCCACCACGGCTCTATCCAGTCCTGCATGGTCGGCGTGAACTGCCGTCAACATGCCAAGCCCGTCAGCTTCGTTCGCGATGATCGCGGTCTGTTCGGGAGCCATCTCCATGACGAGCGCGCCGCCGGGTCGAAGCCAGCTCGGAGCATGTTGGAGGATCACTCGTAGGTCGTCGAGGCCTTCGCTGCCCGCACGAAGCGCCGATTCGGGCTCCCAGTCCACAACCGAGGGAGCGAGCTCATCTCCGGTGGGGACATAGGGCGGGTTTGTGACGATCACATCGCATTCGCCGCGGTACCGGTCGGGAACAGCATCGAACCACGATCCCTCTGCGATCTCGACACGACTTCCTGCAAGCCCAAGACCTGCCAGGTTCGCCCGAGCTACCGACAGCGCGTCGGCGCTCACGTCGGTCAGCAGCACTCGATTCACGGGCCGCTCGGCGGCAATAGACAAGCCAATAGCGCCCGAACCGGTACCAAGATCGACCACGGTTCCGCCACCGTCGCGACGGAGTCGGTCAAGCTCGGCGATTGCGAGCCCAGCCACGACCTCGGTCTCGGGGCGCGGGATCAACACACGCTGGTCGACGAGTAAGTCGAGGGAGCGAAACGCCCAGCTACCAAGCACATATTGGATTGGTTCGCCGGCTGTGCGGCGCGCCACCATGTCGTCGAGCTTGGCTACGCGCCGGATGGTGGCGAGCTCGTCCATGGCCGCGGCAAACTCGCCAGGTTCCGCACCCGTTACCTCTTCGAGAATCCACTTGGCTTCCTGGCGGGGATTGTCGGAGTGCTCCGAGCGTGAAAGGAGCGCTTCGGTCTCGCGGAGCAACGCGCCCCACGTAACGGTGTTCTCGGTCACTGCGGGTGCCTCGTCGGCTGGGCCGTCAGACATCACCGGCGAGGCGGGTCTGCTGCTCATCGTGCACCAGCGCATCGCTGACCGCATCGAGTTCGCCCGCGAGCACTTTGTCGAGGTTGTGGACCGTCATCGAAATTCGGTGATCCGATACCCGATTCTCTTTGAAGTTGTAGGTGCGGATTTTCTCGGAGCGTCCGCCACTGCCGGTCTGGTTCTTACGTGCTTCGCTGGCCTCGGCGGCCTGGCGATCTTGTTCGGCCTGCAAGATTCGGCTTCGCAGAACACGCAGTGCCTTGGCCTTGTTCTGAAGCTGACTCTTCTCGTCCTGCATTGCCACGACAACGCCGGTGGGAATGTGAGTGATTCGACACGCCGAGTCGGTGGTGTTGACCGACTGACCACCAGGACCAGAGGACCGGTAGTAATCGATCTTCAAGTCGTTCTCGTCGATCTCTACCTCGACCTCTTCAGCTTCGGGCAGAACCGCGACCGTGGCAGACGAGGTGTGTACCCGTCCCTGGCTTTCGGTCTTGGGCACGCGTTGCACGCGGTGAACGCCAGCTTCGAACTTCATGCGACTCCACACATCGTCGCCGGACAGGCCGAACGTCACGGTGGTGAAACCGCCCATGTCGGACTCGGTGCCGTCCATCATTTCGAACTTCCAACCCATTCGGCTGGCGAACGACTTGAACATGTCGAACAGGTCGCGGGCAAAGAGGTTTGCTTCCTCGCCACCCTCGGCGCCGCGAATCTCGACGATGGCGTTGCGGTCGTCGTTGGGATCTTTCGGCAGCAGAGCCAGGCGAAACTCGGCGGTTCCGTCCTCGATGGTCTTTTCGAGCTCCGCGACTTCTTCTCGCCAAACTTCGCGATCGTCGCCTTCGGATTCGTTGAACATCTCTTGGGCAACTTCGTGGTCTTCGGTCGCGCTTCGGAGCTTGCGACCAATCTCGACGATTCCGCTGAGTTCTTTGTGTCGGCGGGCCTCGACCTGGAATTTCGGCTGGTCGGCAATCAGCTGCGGGTCGCCAAGACGCGCCTCCACATCAGCCAATTCGCGTTCAAGAGTTTCCAGGCGGTCGAGCACCGATTCAACCTAACCCTTCGGACTGACGATCCCGGCGAAATGCTCCGGATGATCGGCGAGATTTCTCCTTTTTCGACTTGGTTGGGGAACATATGTTCTATATAGTGGTGCTAT
>CAZMYN010000015.1:0-3748 GCA_964570495.1 uncultured Acidimicrobiales bacterium
GAACTCGACCCCGAGACGTTTCAGGAACTCTGGGAGGGCGTGGGGATGGCCGTCGACGCGGTGAACTCGGAGTATCAACCCGACGGGATCAACGTTGGAATGAACATCGGGCGGGCCTCTGGGGCGGGCGTCCCCAATCACCTGCACGCCCATGTGCTGCCTCGTTGGGCCGGAGACGCCAACTTCATGACAAGCATCGCCGAAGCGCGGGTTGTGCCCGAGTCGCTCGGTGACACCTGGCAACGCCTCACGGCCGCATGGCCCAGCTAGTCCAAAACAGCCCAAGTAGCCGAAAAGAACAGTTTCTGAACGTTCTTTGAGAATGGCCTGATTGATGCCGATAGGGCTGCGATGGACGTTATTGTGGGATCAATGAAGTCGAAGGCCCCCCTATTTCGACGCACGCTTGCGATCGCCGTACTGCTCGGCCTTCTTGCGACCGCGTGCGGAAACGGCGGAACGGCTTCCACGAGTTCGGATGCCCTGCCAGCAGATTCAGCAGCCGAGCCGGCTGCACCTGCAGGTCTCAGCGGCGACTTTCCGACATTTGGTGGCGCCAACATCGACCTCTCGACCACACAGGGCCAAGACGTCGTCTTCTGGTTCTGGGCACCCTGGTGACCATTTTGACGTAGAGAAGCCCCCACGGTCGTGGAGGTAGAGGCAGAGTTCGGGGACCAAGTCCTCTTCGTAGGCGTTCCTGGTCTGAGCAACGACGACGCATCCAAGGCTGCGTTCTTGGATGAGACGGGCGCCAATACATTTCCAAACTTGCTTGCGGGCGACGCGGTCTGGGAGCACTTCGGTGTGCGCCAGCAGCGCACCTACGTGTATCTCAACGACGACGGTACCTTCGAGCAAGCGCCGTACGGCAATCTTCGCGAGGATGTGCAGGCGCTGATCGCTAGCTAGCCTGACGGTCGATGAGCACCGAGAATGCCGAAGAGTTCGACGAGTACGTCGACGAGTTGCCCGAGGATCTAAACGCGGTCGACTTCGTTGGCCCGTATCTCTTCCCGAACAACAACAAACGTCGCATCCCGGGCATTATCTACGTTGCGATTGGCGGCCTTCTGGTTGTCCTGTGGCTCCTCGGTACTGCCGATACCTCGCCGATCATGAACGGCGGGGTAGCGCTTGGCGCAGTCGCCCTGATCGTGGTCGGGCTCTACCACCTACAAGGCGGATGGGATCTGGCGGTCGACGAACAAGATGCCCTTGTCGAGGCCACCAAGGCCGTTGGCTTTCCGGTCGGGCATGCATCGGCACAAATGGCGTGGCGCGGTCTTCGTAGCCGCCCCACCTGGCGGGTGTTGCTCTATTCCAACGAGTCCCCGCCGAGCACGCGTGGCTTCGCGATGATCGACGGGATCGACGGCGAAGTCATCCATTCGTTGACCGAAGACAACCCCGAAGACTGGTCGGCCTTCGAGGCCCCCGAACGGCCCTCAGCACCTTCTTCTGAGGCTGATACTCACTAGGCGGGTACGACGCTCAGAAAAGCGCTAGCGGGACACTTCGCGCAGCACCCGTTCGGCGAGCGGCAGGTGCTCGGCGGCGACGCGGCTTGCACCTTGGGCCAAAGCGAGCACCGTCAAGGAGTCGACCCCTGGCGCACCGTCGGCGGGTGTGCCTGCGGCCTGCACCTTGGCTGACTTGTTCCAGTCGTGGGTGTTGAGTTGTTTGAGCTGGGCCTCGATCTGCTCGAAGATCGCGTCGAGTTGGGCTAAACCATCAGCTGCGGTGTCAGGCCATGGACCCGATCCGGCGTTAATCGAGGCTGCGGCGGCCTCGGGCGCAAGCGCCTCGGGGACGTTGTAGCTCGTTGTTCGAATGGCATTGCTAAGGATGGTGAGCTGTGCGATCACCGCGCCGGTGTGTTCGGCAGCCGAGATCCCACTCGAACCTGGCAACGTGAAGAAATCCTCCACGTTCTTCGGAGGATCGACCCGTATGGCATCTCTCCATCGTCGCGGCATCGACGCCATCGACGAAATGGTCATTCCGGGCTTCAAGCTTTGATAACGATCTCGCATGCCCAAATGATAAGTCAGAGCTACCCTGTCAGGGAACGAGTGGGGAAGATTCAATGTTTGACGGCAATTTGAGAGACCAGGTCGACCGTGGTGTTCAGCCCATCGGTGCGGCTTTGGTGAACATGGGCATTACCGCCGATGTCATGACATTGGTCGGCATTGCAATGTCGGCTGTTGCCGCCGTAGTGATTGGTTCGGGCAACCTGGCCCTCGGTCTGGTCTTGATGATCTTGACCGGCCTTCCCGACCTGCTCGACGGAGCGATTGCAAAGGCGGCGGGGACCTCGTCGATGCGCGGCGCATACTTCGACTCCGTGTCGGATCGATTGACCGACATCATGTTGTTTAGCGGTGTGGCGTGGCATCTTTCGGTAACCCGCGATGGCCAGATCCACATGCTTCCAGTCGCGATCATGGGTCTCGCGATCATGATCAGCTACCAGCGCGCAAAGGCCGAATCTCTGGGCTTTGATGCCAAGGGCGGTCTGATGGAACGCGCCGAGCGTTTCATTTCGCTGGGGATTGGGTTGCTCCTCGGTGCGTTCAACGAGACGCTGCTGCTCGTTGTTCTCTGGATAATGCTGGTCCTGACCGCCATCACCGCAATCCAACGTTTCTTCAAAGTTTGGAAGCAAGCAAGCGTTGGTCGCCCACCAACCCCACCGGGACCGATCAGTCGTCGCAGAGCTCGTGAGGCACGGCGAACCTCTCGTCAGCCAGCGAAGAGCCAGCGACGAAAGACCGGTCGTTCGTAGCTGAGATTTGATGCTCGCTCGCGTGGACAGCGTCGCTCTCCACAAGCTCGCCGGTTTTGCTGCCCAACGGGCCCCTCGACGCGTCGCCGCGGGCATTGTCACCGTTGGAGCATCGATCGCGTCGCTGTTGGCCGGTGATCGCCGGGTGATCGTGGAACGCAATCTTGAACGTGCCAGCGGCACGACCCTGACGGGTTCACAACGCGCGTGGGCCGTGGCTCGAACCTTTGCCGGGTACGGCCGGTATTACCTCGATAGCTTTCGGTTGCCATCGCTCGATGCCGACGAGATCGATGCTGGATTCGCCTTCAGCGGCTATGAGCACATCGAAAATGCGATGGCGGCGGGCACAGCGCCCATCTTGGTGTTGCCGCACCTTGGCGGTTGGGAATGGGCTGCGTTTTGGCTAACGAAGGTCCACGGCTTGAAGGTGAGCGCGGTAGTCGAGCCGTTGGATCCTCCCGAACTCTTCGAGTGGTTCAAGGAGTTCCGCGAGTCGTTGGGCATGGAGATCATCGCGGTTGGACCGGGTGCGGGTCCGGCGGTCGCTGCGGCCTTGGCCGACGGGTCGATTGTTTGTTTGTTGAGCGATCGCGTGGTGGCCGACTCATCCGCGGTGCCGGTGACCTTCCTGGGCGAGCAGACCCTGCTGCCAGCGGGTCCCGCCGCGTTGAGTCTGCGCACCGGAGCTCCGCTCCTGCCCGTTGCGGTGTACTTCGAGGACGACCTTCATTTCGCTGAGGTTCGCCCACCGATCGACACCGAGCGAACCGGGTCCTTTCGCCGCGATGTTGAGCGCGTGACGCAATTGGTCGCAAACGAGCTCGAGCGATTGATCCGCAAGGCTCCCGAGCAGTGGCATGTGCTCCAGCCGGGCTGGCCGAGTGACTATCGCGCCCTTGGTCGCCCCATCCCCGAAGCAATGCGAGACTTAGAGGTCTCGGCTGCCGGAAGTGC
>CAZMYN010000015.1:3848-26431 GCA_964570495.1 uncultured Acidimicrobiales bacterium
CTGATGTGAGTGCTGCGGCTCCAGGGCGTGATGCGGGGATGTCCGCCGGAAGTGCGGACGAATAGATGCGGGTAGGGATGTTGAGTCCGTACAGCCTGACGGTGCCAGGAGGCGTCCAGGGGCAGATCTTGGGGTTGGCTCGCGCACTTCGTGAGCGCGGCGAGTATGTCCGTGTGCTGGCCCCCTGCGATGGACCCCCACCCGAGCCCTTCGTTACTCCGCTGGGGAACTGCGTGCCGACCGGTGCCAACGGGTCGGTCGTGCCCCTTGCACCAGATCCGGCTGCTCAGTTGCGCACGATTCGTGCGCTGCGTGATGAAGAGTTCGATGTGCTACATCTCCACGAGCCAATGGTTCCCGGGCCGACCATGACGGCAATGTTGGTTCGCCACACGCCGATGATCGGAACGTTTCATCGGGCAGGTCCCAGCCTGGCCTACGAGGTATTCCGTCCGCTCTTGGCGCGCGGCTCGCATCGTCTGGCGATCCGCTTCGCGGTCTCCGATGACGCGGAGGAAACCGCAGCTGCGGCGCTCGGCGGAACCTACGAACGAGCATTCAACGCGGTCGAGGTCTCTCGATTTCGGGCGGGCACGGCAACAAAGACCGAAGGTCCAACGATCTTCTTCATCGCTCGCCATGAGGAGCGCAAAGGCCTCGCGGTTCTGCTCGATGCATTTGCCCGCCTCGGGCCAACGGCGCGGCTGTGGATCGGAGGCATAGGGCCCGAGACGCCACGGTTGCAAAGTCTGAGCGCTGGAGACCCCCGAATAACGTGGCTCGGCGAGATCGATGAGAACGAAAAGATCGATCGGATGCTCGGCGCCGACGTCTTTTGTGCGCCGTCGCTGCACGGCGAGTCCTTCGGGATCGTGCTGCTCGAGGCAATGGCTGCACGTACCGCAGTAATCGCAAGCGACATTGGCGGGTACGCGAGGGTTGTTCGAGATGGCTCTGCAGGAGCGTTGGTTCCCCCGGGAGACGCTGCAGCGCTCGCACATGCCCTGCAGTCGCTGCTCAAGGACCCTGCGGGCCGTCAAGAATTGATCGAGCGTGGCACCGAGCGGGTCGAAGAGTTCTCGATGAACCGGCTCGCCGAACTGTATATCGAGGCGTACGGGCGCGCGATTGCGACGCGCAAAGCAGGCTCGTAGCTATCATGGTGCTGCCCCTACGTCGAAGGTGACAATGCCCTCCCGAATCCTTGCCATTTTCGCGCTGCCCGCAATCGCTGTGCTGATCCTCTTCATCGTTATCGGCGCGATTCTGTGGTGGCCGCTGGCGATCTTGGGAATCCCGGCTGCTGCGGGCCTTGTCTGGTTTTTGTGGCGCCGAGCCGACCAGGCGGTGCTCGCAAAGCTCAACACCCGCCCGCTCGGCCAACGAGAAGGCGAACAGGTCCTCAACACCGTCGAGAACCTTTGCCTCACTTCGGGGATCGATCAGCCCGAGGTTCTGGCCATCGACTCTCCTGCATGCAATCTCGTGGCGGTCTCCGGCTCTGAGAATACGCTCGTGGCCACCACGGGACTGCTCGAAACCCTCGACACCATGGAAATAGAAGGCGTGGTCGCTCACGGGCTCACCAAGCTCTCCAGCGGTGCGGTGTCCTACGAAATTCTCGCGGCCTCTGCCGAGCCACTCATCACGTCGGTGCAACGTGATTGGGCACGCAACTGGGGCAACGGTGATGCGGGCGTTATTGCTTTCGATATTGCAGGGGTTGGGCTCACCCGGTACCCACCGGGACTGCGTTCTGCGCTAGAACAACTAGACGGACGGTCGACCGACATAGAGGGTGCAGAGTCTTTGGGCTCAGCATTGTTGGTCCCACCAGCGGCTCAGCGAGTCCCTCTCGACCATCGAATTGAAGTTCTCTGGGAGCTCTAATGCACAAGATCACCCGTCCGTTGGCCGCCCTGCTGTTCATGGCGCTCGTTCTCGTGGCGTGCGGTGGTGACGAAGGTGACACAGGCGGCGATACTGCAGCCACGACGACGACCACGACGACCACCACCACCCCGACAACGTCCTCGGCCGATGAGGTGTCGACGACCTCGTCGTCGACGACGACCGAAGCGCCCGATCTCGGGCCGCTTATGCCACTGTCGGGTGAGCCGATCGGCGACGACCCGCCGGCCGATCATGCGGCCGTCGTTGTAAAAATATCGAACAACGACGCACGGGCACGCAACGCCCTGATGGGCCTTGATCAAGCCGACATCATTTACGAGGAACGCATCGAGCAGCAAGCCACGCGTTTTGCTGCGGTGTTCCACTCGAGGTTGCCCGAAGAGGTCGGATCCGTTCGTTCGGGACGCACATCGGACGTCGATATCGTCTCGAATCTGAATCGCCCGGTCTTTGCCTACTCGGGAGCGAACGACGGTGTCAGCGCTCAACTTCGCCAGGCCGAAAACGAAGGCTTGCTCATCCGTTCGAGCTCGGATCTGGGTCACAGCGACTTCTCGCGAATCTCCTTGTTCTCCGCCCCCGACAACCTGGTCGCCAACGTCGCAACGCTTGCCGAACGCGCCGAGGGCGGTGAGCCCCCGACACCGGTGTTCGACTTCTCCGACACGGTTATCGAGCTCGGTCAGCCGTCGGCGGGTGTTCGAGTCGGTGCCCGCGACGACGCCATCTTCGTGTGGTCGGCGACCGACAATGGATACTTGCGTTTCCAGGACCGCACCGGTCGTCACGGAACGCGCAACGGGATTCAACTTGCGCCGACGAATGTGGTCATCCTCACCACTACCTACCTGCCGAGCACGATCGACGCCGCTTCGGTGGACGCGGTCATCGTCGGCGAGGGCGACGCGGTCGTCTTTTCTGGAGGCTTCCGAGTCGAAGGGACCTGGTCGCGTGAATTTGAGCGCGACCCATACACCCTCACCACCCCCGATGGCCAGACGATCGGTCTCGCAGCCGGCCAGACATGGGTCAGCCTGACACCGGCCGGTACCGCCGCCGAGATCAGCGCGGTCGAGGGTAACGCCCTCAAGGGCAGCTAGCTGAGCTCCACTCGCTGCGTCTTGTCGACACTTCCGGTCGACATCCCCGGCGAGCTCCACTCGCCTCAGGCGAGTTAGCGCAGATAGGCTTCAGTTATGACTGATCAGCCAACGACAACTGGCACCCCTCTCGTTAAGCGTGGGCTTGCCGAGATGCTGAAAGGCGGCGTCATTATGGACGTCGTCAACGCCGAGCAGGCCAAGATTGCTGAAGACGCTGGAGCAGTTGCGGTTATGGCGCTTGAGCGTGTGCCTGCCGACATCCGTGTCGATGGCGGAGTGGCCCGCATGAGCGACCCCGAAATGATCGAAGGCATCCAAGAGATCGTGACCATCCCCGTGATGGCCAAGGCCCGCATCGGCCATTTCGTCGAGGCGCAGATCCTGCAGGCACTCGGCGTGGATTACGTCGATGAGTCCGAGGTTCTCACCCCAGCTGACGAGACCCATCACATCGACAAGTGGAAGTTCACCGTGCCCTTCGTGTGCGGTGCAACCAACCTCGGTGAAGCCCTACGCCGCATCAGCGAAGGCGCCTGCATGATCCGCTCGAAGGGCGAGGCGGGTACCGGCGACGTTGTTCAGGCAGTGCGTCACCTTCGTACGATCACCGGCGATATTCGCAAGCTCACCCAGGCTGATTCGGCTGAATTGTTCGACTGGGCAAAGCACCTGCAGGCACCGCTTCCTCTTGTCCAAGAGGTGGCCGAGACGGGCGAGTTGCCTGTGCCGATGTTTTGCGCTGGTGGTCTGGCGACTCCCGCCGACGCCGCGCTTGCCATGCAACTCGGTGCCGACGCCGTGTTTGTTGGCTCGGGCATCTTCAAGAGCGCAGATCCCGCACCGCGGGCTCGTGCGATCGTCGAGGCGACAACCAACTTCAACGATGCCGACATATTGGCCAAGGTCTCTCGTGGACTGGGAGCGCCGATGACCGGCATTGGTATGGATCAGCTCGGCGACCTGAAGTTCGAAGATCGCGGCTGGTGACGATCGGGGTCCTTGCTCTTCAAGGTGCCTTTCGAGCCCACATCGACAAGCTCGATGGGCTCGGCGCAGAAGCGATCGAAATCCGTCGACCGAATGAGCTCGATGATGTCGACGCGCTGGTCATGCCTGGCGGTGAGTCGACGACGATGTCGATGCTGCTCGACTCGTCGGGACTCGCGGACCCCATCGCTGATCGGATAGAGAACGGCATGGCGGTCTTTGGGACCTGCGCTGGTCTGATTCTGCTCGCCGACGAGATTCTCGACGGTCGTCCCGATCAACGATCATTTGGCCGCCTCGACATCACGGTCAAGCGCAACGGCTACGGGCGCCAGGTCGAGAGCTTCGAAACCGAGATCACGACGACCGTCACCGACGATTCGATTCACGCGGTCTTCATTCGAGCTCCGCAGGTCGTCTCGGTCGGGGCCGAGGTTGAGGTACTAGCTACGGCGCGTGGCGACGCTGTTCTTGTCCGGCAAGGGAATGCTCTCGGGGCAGCGTTTCACCCCGAGCTTTCCGAGAGCAACGAAATCCATCGCCTGTTCGTCGAATCCATCGCATACTAGAAGAGAGTCAGTCGAAAGGATCCCAGGTATGTCCGGTCACTCCAAGTGGGCGACAATCAAGCACAAAAAGGGCGCAGCCGACAAGAAGCGCGCCAAACTTTTCGCCAAACTCATCAAGCAGGTCGAAGTCGCGGCACGTCAAGGTGGCGGCGACATGGATGCGAACGCCACGTTGCGCACCATGTATCAAAAGGCGCGCGACAGTTCAGTGCCCCTGGACACGATCGAACGCGCAATCAAGCGTGGGACGGGTGAGCTTGAGGGCGTTGCCTATGAACCAATCGCCTATGAGGGATACGCCCCGGCCGGCGTTGCGCTGTACGTCGAGGTTCTCACCGACAACCGAAACCGGTCCGGCGCCGAAATGCGCTCGATGTTGTCGAAGAACGGCGGCTCGATGGCCGAGCCGGGCTCGGTTGCATGGCAGTTCGAACGCAAGGGTGTGATCATCCTCGATCGTTCGCTCGATGAGGACGACTTGATGATGTTGGCCCTCGAACACGGTGCCGAAGACCTGATCGACGAGGGCGACACGTGGCGTCTCACGTGTGAGCCGACCGATCTCAACGGGCTCCGAGACGCGCTCGAAGAGAACGACATTGCCTTCGAGAGCGCCGATTTGACCATGCTCCCGACCTCGACCGTCGAGATCACCAACCCGGCCGACGCGAAAGCCGTCCTCGGGCTCATCGACATCCTCGATGACAACGACGACGTTCAGGACGTGTTCGCGAACTTTGACATGCCCGATGAAATTCTGCAGGCCGCCGCCCAGTAGGGGAAGCGTTGGATAACGCAGCTAGGAGCGCGCTGCGTGTAGGCGCAGGAGCGCCATGATCGTGAAGGCGTCGTTGATCTCGCCTGTCAGCACCATCGAGATAGCGTCGTCGACGGGCAGTCGCCACAACGCCAGTTCCTCGGTGTCCTCGGGTTCGGCCTCGGTGTGTGTCAGCTCGGACGCCACGTAGACCCAGCCGGTCTCGTCGGTGACCGAGTTGGTCAAGCGGACACCGTCGAGAAGAGGTTCGAGGCGGCCAGCGACAAGACCTGTCTCCTCGCGCAACTCGCGAGCAGCGGTGGCTTCGAGTGCTTCGTTACCTGGGCAACCGCCCGCTGGCATCTCCCAGCTGTACTCATCGAGCGCATAGCGGTACTGGCCGACGAGCCAGGTGTGGTCGTGTTCATCGATCGGCACCACGCCGACTGCGCGATTCTTAAATCGGACGACGCCATATATGCCGCGGCTTCCTCCCGGCGTTGTCACGTTGCTGTGTTCCACGCGGATCCACTGGTTCTCGTACTCGACGTCGGTTGAATGGGTGGTCCAGGGGTTCGTACGAGCGATTTGGGGGGTGCTCACAGCTCTCCTTTTCGACGCAGCCAGCGCCGCAGAATCGGTGGGGCGATCCACGTGTAGAGCGCGAAGATCACGTACACGAGGGCTATCCAACCAATCGGCCCGTCGGGCCAAAACCTTCGTAGACCGAAGAAGATTGCTATCCACAACAACCACAACCGGGCCGTACCCACACGATCGACGAGCCGCGACGGGGCCAGAGCCCAGTGGCGCACGTATCGGGCCTCGTACCCCATCTTTGCGCCGTGTACGGGGTTGATGGACGCCGCGGTCTTCATATGGGTCGCCATGACGCCCGTGCCTTCTCCACTAATTGCAGCGATTATGGCCCGAAGACTGTGCAAGCGGATCGAGTTCGGGTCGGCCTCCAAGCCGCGCTGTAGCAGCGAACGACTCTCGTTGATCCTGCCTTCCGAGCAAGCAATAAGACCGCCGAGAGCGAGTGCTTCGGGGCTTTCGGACTGGACGTGCGGGCCGACCCGGTCGAGGACTGCTTGTGCGCCCTCGGGGTCGCCATTGGTAGCGAGCAGCCAGCCGTACCCGAGCAGGCCCGAAACGTAGGTTGGGTAGCTTCGAAGCAGATCGAGATAGGCCTGTTCTGCCGCCACGGGGTGCTGTTGTTTCTCGAGTAGTTCGGCGTTGAGCAACAGCAGCGGGGCATTGTCGGCGTCGAGGGACAGGCCTCGCTGAACAGCTTCTTGTGCCGCGGGCATCTCGCCACTGTTGGCCAAGGCGACCGCACGAAGGTTCCATGCCGTGGCGGTGACCGTCTCGATTCCATCGAGGTGTTCGAGAGCTCGGACGGCGTTTCCACGCTCCAGGGCGCCAATGGCGGCTTGTAGTAGTTGGTCGTCGTTCATCGCAATCCACGGGCCGACACGATCAGGAACGCAACCGCGGCCTGGAGAAGGGCAATGAGGACCAACGGCACGATCCTTTTCCAGGCCGAGGTGTAGTCCCTGTTGCCGATCGCACGGCTCAACGCCGGACCGCGATGCAGCTGATGGAGGCCAACGCTTCCCACCGCACCGATGATCTGAATGAGCAACCGGGCGTCGCTGTTGTCTGCGACCCATGTGGCCGGGCTGAGGGCGATGATCGCAAAACCGATGACCGCGATGGCGACGGCGGCCCCGAGCGTCTTTGTACGTAGCTCGGGTCCCTGGGAGAGCCGTGTCGCGTTCGTGACGGCCAGATAGCCCATCGGGACGAAGCCGAGAAAGAACCCGACAAAGAAGTAGGCGGCTGGATTGAACGGAGGGGCGAGTTCTATGGCGCCGAGACGCGATTCCAACGGCGGTGGCGACTCATCAAATCCGAATTCATCGTCCACAATCGACTCCTCACCGCTGTCTGGCGGAGAATCGGCAGTTTCCGCAGGCTGCTTAATCGTAGGTTGGAGAACTCGTTGTTAGCTGCTCGGACCCAAGATCAACGTGCCGTTGTGTCCACCGAAGCCAAACGAGTTGGACATCGATGGTCCCGGCGTCCACTCGCGTGGCTCGTTGACGACGACATCAATCTCGGGCATCTCCGGGTCGAGTGTCCGATGGCCTGCGGTGGGCGGGATGAGCCCATGCTGCATCGACAGCACGACCGCAGCGGCTTCGATTGCACCTGCTGCGCCGAGTGCGTGGCCGGTAACGCCCTTTGTCGAGGTGACGATTGGGCGAGTTCCGAACACCTTGTTGATCGCCTCTGCCTCGGCAGCGTCGTTCAGCGGGGTAGAGGTTCCGTGAGCATTGATGTGCACGATGTCCTCGGGCGCAAGGTCAGCATCGGCGAGCGAAAGCTCCATGCAGTTCACGGCGCCAGCGCCGCCGGGCGAAGGTGCAGTGATGTGGTGAGCATCTGCGGTTGAGGCAGCGCCCATGACCTCGCCGAGAATCGTCGCGCCGCGGGCTTCGGCCCGATCCCACTCTTCGAGCACGAGAACAGCTGCGCCTTCAGCCATAACGAAACCGTTGCGTTCGGCATCGAAGGGCATCGAGCGGTTGTTTGCCGACAGTGCCGTCATATTGCGGAACCCAGCGAGTGCAGTTGGGGTGAACGATGCTTCAGAGCCGCCAGCGAGCACTGCATCACAGCGGTCGGTGGCGATCCAACGAGCGCCGTTTCCAATGCTGTGAGTACCCGCAGCACATGCAGTCACCGTGTTTTCGGCTGGACCTTGCCAGCCGTAGCGCATCGAGAGTCCAGCGGCTGCGGCATTTGCCATCATCATCGGTACAAGGAACGGCGATACCCGCTTCTCGCCCTTCTCGAACCGGTTGATGACCTGGTCTTCGAGCGTGGTCAGCCCACCGATTCCTGTGCCGAGGAAGACGCCTCGACGGGTCGGTGCAGCGTCGATCTCGCCCGCTTGTTCGAGCGCTTCTTGAGCAGCGGCGAACGCGAACTGCGCGTACCGGTCGGTACGCCGCATCTCTTTCTTGTTCTCGAAGTATGGGGTTGGGTCAAAGTCGTAGACCCGCCGTTCAACATCTTCGACGGGGCTCAAAAGGCCCTGCCAGAAGGCATCTCTACCGATGCCGCAATGGGCAACGACACCAACGCCGGTGACGGCGACTCTACGAAACTTCATTAGAGCTTGCTGGTGATTAGCTCGAAGGCGTTCTTGACAACGCCAATACCTTCGAGCTCGTCCTCTTCGACGTCGACGCCGAATTCTTCTTCGAGGTCCATTACGAGTTCGACGAGGTCGAGGCTGTCTGCCTCGAGGTCATCGGCGAAAGAGGCTTCCATCGTGATCTTGTCAGCATCTACGTCAAGCGCTTCGGCTGCGACCTTTTGGAAACGTGCGAAATTGTCATCACTCATTGTTGTTTAACTCCTGAATTGCAGGTGGCTAATCATATGGGGTTTGGCCAAATACGACGACTTACGTCGTGTTCGGTGCGCGGATCCGGAGAACATCACGACCCCATTGCCATGCCGCCGTCGACGGGCAAGACGGTTCCGGTGATGTATCCAGCGTCTTCAGAGGTAAGGAAACGGATGGCCGCGGCGACCTCGTTGGGGTCGCCCATGCGGCCCAAGGGGACCACATCGGTCATAGCTGCGAGCTGGTCTTCGGTCAGCGCTGCGGTCATATCGGTTGCGATTGGACCCGGTGCAACGACATTGACGGTGACCCCTCGCGACGCAAATTCCTTCGCGAGCGAGCGTGCCAGACCGTGTAGCCCGGCCTTGGAGGCAGCGTAGTTGGCTTGTCCGGCTTGGCCGCCAATTCCAACGATGCTGCTGATGAACACGATGCGCCCGTAACGGGCTTTCATCATGGGCTTCACTGCACGCTTCGCGACGCGGAAACCGCCGGTCAGGTTGGAGTCGATGACCGAGGTGAAGTCGTCCTCGCCCATCCGAAGAACGAGGCCGTCCTTCGTGATTCCGGCATTCGACACGACGACGGTTACCGGGCCGAGCAACTCTTCGACCTCCGTGAACGCCGCATCGACCGATTCGGTGTCATTCACGTCGCAGCGAACTGCGGTGATTCCTGGTTCGTCGATGGGGGTTGAGCGGTAGGTTGCCGCGACCTGGAACCCGGCGTCTCGCAGTGTGCGGGCCGTGGCCAACCCAATTCCTCGGTTCGCTCCAGTAACGAGCGCAACCCGACTTGTCTGTTCGGTCACTTCGGCTCCCACCGCACAATCGCCGATGCCCACGTCATGCCAAATCCGAACCCGGAGAGCAACAACAGATCGCCCGGCTGGACGCGTTCGTCCGTGACAGCAATATCGAGCGCCATGGGAATCGTGGCGGCGGAGTTGTTGGCGGTCTCGGCAATCGTAACGACGGCCTTTTCCATGGGGAGGCCAAGGCGATTGCTGATCGATTCGATGATTCGCACGTTTGCTTGGTGGGGGATGAACCAGTCGATGTCCTCGACGGTGACCCCGGCGTTCTCGATCGCGTTTCGAGCAGACTTTGTAACCGCACGCACCGCAGTTCGAAAGACCTCCTTACCGTCCATAACCATCGTGCTCGAATGATCCGATGAACCAATGTGGCGGTACTTGCCGTCGGCTCCAAGATCGAAGCCCAAAAGCGTGGGGGTGTCGTGGCGTTCGAGGACTACGGCGCCTGCGCCGTCACCGAACAGAATCGCTGTGCCCCGGTCGTCCCAGTCGACGTAGTTGGTGAGCGTGTCAGCGCCGATCACCAAGACCCGCTCGAGGCCCGAGCCAATCAGTCCGTTTGCGGTCGTGAGGGCGTAGGTGAAGCCCGAGCAGACGGCTTGGATGTCGCAGGCGCCGCCGCGAATGTCGAGCTCTGCGTGAACCGTGGCCGAAGTTCCCGGCATGACCTGGTCGGGCGACGAGGTCGCAACGAGCACGAGATCGATGTCGTCGCCGGTCACGCCGGCACTGTCGAGCGCCCGCTGGCCAGCGTGGATTGCCAGTTCGGAAGTCGATCCGCCGACGTGGCGCTGGCGGATACCGGTGCGTTCGAAGATCCACTCGTCGCTCGTGTCGAGACCGCCGTCGGCGAGGTCTTGGTTCGTGATGATCTTGGGCGGAAGGTATGAGCCCCACCCGACTATTCGGCTACCTGAGCCCGTGGCACTGCTCATTGACGCAGCCACGCGATTGGCTGGCGGGCAGTTACCCGTTCGCCGACGAGTGCGAGGAATCCCTGCACCTCACCAGCAAAGGCGGAGCGCACTTCGACCTCGCCGACCGTGCCGAGGATCGTTCCCCTCGAAATGCTGGTTCCGGTGGTGATCGATGCGTCGGGGGTGAAAATTCCGGCAGCGGGGGACACGACCAAGCGCTCGGTAGCAAAGAGGTGTTCTCCGTCATGGCCCGACGCGGTGGTCGTCGTCGAGGGCGCAGCCGACGACAGTGATTCAAGGAGGCCGTCGAGGTCGTCGGGGGTGTTGATCGTGAGCCGGTTGGCTTCCTTGACCGTTCGTTTGGCGAGCCCGGTGAGTACCGCTCCTGGCCCCACTTCGATAAGCGTCGTGGAGGCGTCAACCTCTAGCGCATAGAGCGTCTGGCGCCAGCGAACCGGCGAGCAGAGTTGGGCGTTGAGCAGGTTCTGCCAATCGCCGGCGGCCTCGTGGCGGGCGCCGTCGACATTCGCGACGACGAACGTGTCGGCGTTGCGGAATTCGGTCTGATCGATGGCTTTGCTCAACCGGTCGCGTGCCGGGGCCATAAAGGGAGTGTGGAATGCTCCGCCGACCGGCAGTGGCATCGTGCGCTTGGCACCGAGTTCCTTGGCCACCGCAGCAGCTTGTTCGACCGCTTCAGGTGAACCGGCGATAACGATCTGCCCGGGTGCGTTGTAGTTCGCAACCCACACATCGCCCGGAACACGAGCACACGCAATGTCGACTTGGTCGTCGTCGAGGCCCAGGACCGCTGCCATGGTGCCCTCTTGTTCGTCGGCGGCGGCTTGCATGGCGTCGCCACGTTCGGAAACGAGCCGCACGGTGTCGGTGAAGTCGACAACGCCGGCGGCGGTAAGGGCGGTGTACTCGCCGAGGCTATGCCCGGCATGACCAGTGGCCTCGACTCCGACGCGGGTCACCGCATCGAAGGTCACCATCGACAACACGAACGTTGCGAGTTGGCTGTTGCGGGTCAGCTTGAGCGTCTCCGCGTCAGCGTCGAGCAGTAGCTGAGCGATGTCGCGTCCCGCGACTTCGCTGGCCTCGGTGACCAACTCCCAGGATGGGTGGTCTTTCCAGGCCGCCCCCATGCCCGGGACTTGCGAGCCCTGGCCGGGGTACATAAACACGATCATGTAGTTCACCTCAGGATTGAACCATGGCAAAGATGTTGGCAGAACGCTAAACCAGCAACCTAGGTATAGCCACTTACCCCCTGGTAACCGCAACTCCTCGCTGGCACGTGCTCGTCCAGCTGGACTTCGCCAATTCCGTCGAAGCTATGATCCTCCAAGCGCATTGGCAGGCAAAGGAGCGCACACATGACGGATTTCAATAACCATCATCATCGTGCCGCTCTTCGGGTTCGTCGCACTGGTGTACACCCGACTCATCCTTGAATTTCTCGCCAATCAGTTCCGCCAAACAGAGCTTTTGGAACAGATCGCGAACAAGTAGCGGAGTTTCAATCGCCCGTTTGGTACCGCATAGGTTCCAAACGGGGGACAAATCCCGATAACTGGTGCCCGGAGTGGGACTTGAACCCACACGCCCTTTCGGACAATGGATTTTGAATCCATCGCGTCTGCCAATTCCGCCATCCGGGCTGGATAGCACTCAGGAACGATACCGCGAACGAGGGTCGATCATGTCGAGCGTAAACCCAATAACCTGGGTTAGTGAGTGAAGCGCCACGTAGCGTCTACACTTGGCCGATCGTGAAACGATCAATGGTTGAGCGCAAGCTCCGAGAAAACGGTGACGCCCTCAAGCGCGCACAAGAGGACCTTCGCGTTTCAACCGAGCAGCTCGACTTTTTGAGCGCAGAAGCCGAAGAGACCCGAATTCGAGCAATGGTGTCAGAAACCCCCCTTGCTGAGCAGGAGTTTCGAGAGGCTTCGGGGCATGCTGAAACCATGCGCCGCCATCACCGCGAACTTCAGGAGCGAATCGCTTCGCTCGAAGTCCAACAGAACGAATTGCTCGATGCATTGCTAGGCAATGCATGAGCGCTCCACGAATCGTGGTTGCCGAGGACGAAGCCATCATCCGCCTCGACTTGGTCGAAACCCTCCGGGAGGAGGGCTACGACGTGGTTGCCGAAGCTGCCCGAGGCGACGAAGCCCTCAAGCTCATTGAAGAACACGAGCCCGACCTTGCCATCCTCGATGTCCGCATGCCGGGGCTCGACGGAATCGAAGTAGCTCGCGAGGTCGTTGCCCAAGGCAGCGCCGCGGTGCTGATCTTGACGGCGTTTGGTCAACGCGAGCTTGTAGAACGTGCTGCCGATGCCGGTGCAATGGCGTACTTGGTCAAGCCCTGGCAGCGCAGCGATCTGGTTCCGGCGATCGAAGTAGCACTTGCGCGCCACAGGGAAACCCGGGCGCTCGCCGAAGAAAAAGAAGACCTCGCCGAGCAGCTCGAGACCCGCAAGTTGGTCGACCGAGCAAAGGGCCAGCTCATGGACAAACACCAGCTCTCCGAGGGCGACGCCTTCCGGTTTGTCCAAACCAGTGCCATGGGCACGCGCCGCTCCATGCGAGAGGTCGCCCAAGCAATCCTCGACGGCGAGCTTCAGCCGTAATTCGCCGACAATCGTCGCTGCGCTCCTCTGCGGTTTGCCAGAGGCCCACTTCCGTCGCTCGTCCCTCGCTCCTAGCAACTTGCCGACAATCGTCGCTGCGCTCCTCTGCGCTTTGCCAGAGGCCCTGGCGCGCATGTCTCAAGGTGTGCTCTGCGGCTGCGCCGCTAGGGTTCGCATGTGGCTGCACCTTTGCTGTTAATCGACGGGAACTCGCTCACCTACCGGGCGTTTTTCGCGTTGCCGACCGACATGGCGACTGCATCGGGGCAGGTGACCAACGCCGTCTTCGGATTCACGTCGATGCTCATCAACTTGATGCGCGACCACGAACCGAGTGGCGTCGCGATCGCGTTCGATCTTCCGAAGCCGACCTTCCGGCACGAACGAAACCCCGAGTACAAGGCAGGCCGCGAAGCCGCGCCCGACATCTTGCGTCAGCAGATGGGCCTGGTGCGCGAGGTCGTCGATGCGCTGAACTTTCCGGTGCTCGAGCTCGAAGGATTCGAAGCGGACGACATTTTGGCAACACTCGCGACCCACGGACGCGACCAGAAGCGGCCCGTCATCGTGGTCACGGGGGACCGTGACGTCTACCAACTCGTCGAAGACCCCTACGTCAAGGTCCTCTACAACAAGCGGGGCGTGTCGGACTATGCGTTGTACGACGAGGCGGGGATAAAGGAACGCACCGGTGTCACCCCAGAGGACTACGTCCTCTATGCCGCGATGCGCGGCGACAAGTCCGACAACCTTCCCGGTGTTCCGGGTGTGGGCGAGAAGACCGCAGCGAAGCTCATCGACAAGTACGCGACGTTCGAAGGCATCTGGGGTGCGCTCGACGAACAAACGCCAAAGCTCAAAGAGAACCTGACCAACAGCGAGGATCAGGTCCGTCTCAACCTCGAGCTGATGCCCCTGATTCGAGACCTCGATGTCGGCGTTGAACTCGACGACCTTCAACCCGGCGAGCCCGATCATGAAGAGATCAAGCGGCTCTTCGACTTCCTTGAGTTCCGTTCGCTACACGATCGTCTCCGAGAGGTCATCGGTGACGGCCCCGAAGGTTCGGTACTGCCGAGCAGCGAGCGCGAAGTTCTCGAAGCCGAGGTAACAGTCGCCGAAGATGCTGCTCAGGCAGCCAAGGCACTCCGAGCGCTGTCGACAGATCGAACCGTGGCGATCGGGGTTGCCAGCGACGACACCTCGGCGGGTCTGGCAATCGTGACCGACCCCGCGGGTGCTGAATCCCTCTGGATCCCGCGGGAGATGCTCGATGATCCGGCGGTAGTCGAGGCCCTCGTCAACCTCGGTGGCGACAACGGTGTTGCGCTCCACGATGCCAAGCCGCACCTGCGTGTCTGGCAAAGCGAACACGACCAGGCGCCAACGTTGCGTCTCGACACCGCGATCGGTGCGTACCTGCTCGACCCTGCCGAATCGACCTATGAGCTTGCTGACCTGATCGAGAAATACACCGCGTTCGTCCTTCCCGAAGAGGAAGAGGAATCGACCGGCCAGCTCGACTTCGCGTCGCTCGATGAAGGCGAGGGCGTTCACATCTCGCTGCGAGCAGCTCGCAACGCCGTGGCGGTGGATCGCCTGATCGACCCCATTCGTGACGCCATGGACGCTCAAGGCCTGAGCGAATTGAACAACACGATCGAAGTTCCTCTGATCGCGGTGCTCGCACGTATGGAAGCGATTGGGGTCGGCGTCGACGTTGCCGAGCTCACCCGCTTGCGCGACCACCTCTCATCGGAGGTCGACCGGCTGCGGTCGCTGGTACAAGAAGCAGCGGGTGAAGAGTTCAACGTCAATTCGACGAAGCAACTGCGCGAGATCCTTTTCGAGAAGTTGGAGCTGACACCGCAGAAGAAGACCAAGACCGGCTACAGCACCGACGCCGCGTCGTTGGAGAAGCTGCGCGGCGAACATCCAATCATCGAGCACCTTCTCGATTACCGCGAGGTCGAAAAGCTCCGGTCGACCTACGGCGAGGGTCTCCTTGCCGAGGTGGGGGAGGGCGATCGAATTCGAGCGACCTTCAACCAGACCGTTGCCCGGACAGGTCGACTGAGCTCGGACAAGCCAAACCTGCACAACATTCCTGTTCGCTCCGAGATGGGACGCACGTTCCGTAAAGCGTTCGTTCCCGCCGACGGATTCGAGCTGCTCGTAGCCGACTACAACCAGATCGAATTGCGCTGCATTGCCCACCTCGCCGAAGACCCCGGGCTTATCGGGTCGTTCGAAGCAGGCGAAGACATCCACAACGCAACCGCCAGCCGGGTGTTCGATGTGAAGCCGCAAGACGTCACGACCGACCAGCGCTCAAAGGCAAAGATGGTCAGCTACGGACTCGCCTATGGCATGGAGGCCTACGGGCTGAGCCAGCGTCTCGGTATCGCCGTCGATGAGGCGTCGGAGATCCTGAAGGCCTACTTCGAGGCCTTCCCGGCAGTTCGCAAGTACATGGACGAGACGGTGGCGCAGGCGCGTCAGCGTGGCTACACCGAGACTCTGTTTGGACGCCGCCGCAAAATTCCCGAGCTGTCGTCTGGCAACTTTCGGATCCGTCAAGCAGGCGAACGCCAGGCCATGAACGCCGGGATCCAAGGACTCGCCGCCGACATCTTCAAGGTCGCGGTGGTCAATCTCGACGACGAGCTTCGATCCCAAGACGCCGAATCACGGCTCATCCTTCAGGTGCACGACGAAGTCATCTTGGAAGTTGTGCCGTCGGAACGTGACGACATGGCCAAGCTCACCACCGACGTGATGGGCGATGCCTTCGACCTGCGGGTACCGCTCGCCGTCAACCTGGCATTCGGGCCGAGTTGGGCCGAAGCCAAGGCGTAGGCGAGTTACTCGGTCTCCAAAACACACACGGGCCGGCGCCCGGAGGCGCCGACCCGTTCAACCGTTCACAAGAAACGAGTTGGTAACTATGGGTGTTGCTTAGCTGGTGCGGACGATGCGTACGTACGCAATGTCGTTGTTGTTGTCCCAGTCGAATGATGCTGGGAGGTCACCGTTGCCCTGGAGGGTGCGGTGTACTCGAACAACGCCGTTCTCGGCGAGCGCTGGGTTGGTTTCACCGGTTCCACGGCCGTCGTCACCACAGAAAGGTGCGGGGACGAGGTCGCCGCGGTCTTCGGTGTTGATTTCGGTGCCTGCGTCGTAGCCGCGAAGCGTGTAGATGATTTCCTCACCAATGTCGTCTGGCAGGTTCTTTGAGTCCGAACCGGCGAAGCCGTCGTTGGTGCAGATGATCATTGATACGAGGCTGAACTTGGATGCGTTGGTGGTGAATTCACCAGATGCGGTGCCCCCTGGGGCAAGTGGGCCTTGTCCTGCGGAACCGTCGCGGACGAGTACGCCCGAGACGCCGTTGTTGGTGTTGTCGACTGCGCCTTCAAGCTCGGCTGCAAGAAGATCGACTGCGCCGTTTTCGGCTACGGCCTGAACTCCGGGGCTTGCTGGGTTGCGAAGGTCGAACACATCAACAGCAGTGGTGTGAAGCGCAACGTTTGGCGGGGTGAAGTACTGACCGGTCGTGTTGTTCACAAACTCGATCGCGTAGCTCGGTCCGTCAGCAGGAGCTGGTGCTGGTGCTGGAGCCGGAGCTGCAGAGCCGACACGGGTGATGCGTACGTACGCAATGTCGTTGTTGTTGTCCCAGTCGAATGATGCTGGGAGGTCACCGTTGCCCTGGAGGGTGCGGTGTACTCGAACAACGCCGTTCTCGGCGAGCGCTGGGTTGGTTTCACCGGTTCCACGGCCGTCGTCACCACAGAAAGGTGCGGGGACGAGGTCGCCGCGGTCTTCGGTGTTGATTTCGGTGCCTGCGTCGTAGCCGCGAAGCGTGTAGATGATTTCCTCACCAATGTCGTCTGGCAGGTTCTTTGAGTCCGAACCGGCGAAGCCGTCGTTGGTGCAGATGATCATTGATACGAGGCTGAACTTGGATGCGTTGGTGGTGAATTCACCAGATGCGGTGCCCCCTGGGGCAAGTGGGCCTTGTCCTGCGGAACCGTCGCGGACGAGTACGCCCGAGACGCCGTTGTTGGTGTTGTCGACTGCGCCTTCAAGCTCGGCTGCAAGAAGATCGACTGCGCCGTTTTCGGCTACGGCCTGAACTCCGGGGCTTGCTGGGTTGCGAAGGTCGAACACATCAACAGCAGTGGTGTGAAGCGCAACGTTTGGCGGGGTGAAGTACTGACCGGTCGTGTTGTTCACAAACTCGATCTGGTACGTGACGCCGGCGGTTTCTGCTCCGGCAGCAGTTGTGGCTGCCACGGTGGGCAAGAGAACCGCCACCATTGCCACCAGAATTCCAAGTGATCGCTTTCTCATTAACAATTTCCTCCATTTTCACCACATCACGTGGTTTTGTCCTTACCTAGCGGTAGCAAACGGTCACGCGGCGTAGAAATCCGTGAATTATTGTTCCGCGAAGGTTCATTTCTATGAACGGAGTCACCTCTGCGCCAAGAATTGGCTTTGTAGCAGATGGTGTGTGAACGAGATCTAAGGGATTAGCCTTGTCATGCGCTCGCAGCGTCGGCGATTGCCTATGCGCGTGCGCTACCTACCTAGGTAATTGTCCTATTCCCAACTTCTTATCCGATTCGAGCAAACCCGTGTCAGACACCGCAACCACTACCCCCGAAACCGAATCCGTGGATTCGGCCGAATTCGGCACCTTCGATTCCGAAGGCAACTACATCCCTCGCCAGATCACCGAGAACGACGTCGCCGAAGACGATCTCGATGCCGCCTACGGGACCTCGATGGTCACCGTTGAAGACGGCCAACTCGTCGAGGGAACCGTCGTCAAGATCGACCGCGACGAAGTACTTCTCGACATTGGGTACAAAGCAGAAGGTGTCATTCCGAGCCGAGAGCTCTCCATTCGTAACGACGCCGACCCGTTCGAGATCGTGGGTATGGGCGAGTCCATCGAGGCACTCGTCCTGCAAAAGGAAGATAAGGAAGGACGCCTCGTTCTTTCGAAGAAGCGTGCTCAGTACGAACGTGCCTGGGGCAAGATCGAAGAGGTCAAGGAGGCCGACGGCATCGTCAAGGGCAATGTCATCGAAGTCGTCAAGGGCGGCCTCATCGTCGACATTGGCCTTCGCGGCTTCCTTCCCGCATCGCTCGTTGAACTTCGCCGTGTCCGCGATCTCCAGCCATATGTAGGCAAAGAGATCGAGGCCAAGATCATCGAACTCGACAAGAACCGCAACAATGTTGTGCTTTCTCGTCGTGGATGGCTCGAAGAGACCCAGCGCGAGCAACGCGAAGAGTTCCTCGACAACCTAAAGCCTGGCGAGGTTCGAACCGGAACTGTTTCCTCGGTCGTCAACTTTGGTGCGTTTGTTGATCTTGGCGGCATGGACGGACTCGTCCACGTTTCCGAGCTCAGCTGGAAGCACGTCGACCATCCAGGTTCTGTTGTCACGGTTGGCGACGAAATCGAGGTGCAGGTCCTCGAAGTCGACCTCAGTCGCGAGCGCATCAGCTTGTCGCTCAAGGCCACACAGCAAGATCCATGGCAAGAATTCGCCGGAGACCATCAGCCTGGCGAGTTGGTATACGGCCGAGTCACCAAGCTCGTGCCATTCGGATCGTTCGTCCAGGTTGGCGACGGCATCGAAGGGTTGGTGCACATCTCGGAGATGTCGGCCCACCACGTTGATTTGCCCGAGCAAGTTGTTACTCCCGGTGAAGAGCTCTGGGTCAAGATCATCGATCTCGATCTCCAACGCCGCCGGATCAGCCTGTCGATCAAACAAGCTGCAGAAGGCGGTGTGGTCGCTGCTGAATACCAGGAGCACTTCGGTGAACATGCCTACGACGACGAGGGCAACTACATCGGTTCGGACTACTCCGAAGGTCAAGAGGCTTGGGAAGAGTACTTTGCCGAGCATGGTGGAGAGGCCCCCGTTCCGAACGCCGACGAAGCAGCTGCTGGCACCGAAACAGCCGAGGCACCTGCAGCTGAGGTAACCGAAGTGGCGGAGACGCCAGCGGTAGCCGAAGCAGCTGAGGCGCCTGCAGCTGAGGTAACCGAAGTAGTCGAAGCAGCTCCAGAAGAGCCAGCCGAGGCACCAGAAACCGCAGAAGCGGAGATTTCAGCGCCAGAGGACACTGGGTCGCAAGACCTATCCGAGTGATATTTTCTCACGCTGAGTAAATCTGGGTAATCGCACCTAGAACGACTTGTCGAACAGCTTCACTGTTGTATCGACAACAGTTTTGCGAGGTCCGCTGTCCTAAGGGCAGCGGATCTCTCGCGTTCGGGGTCCAGAGAATTTTTCCCCAGAGTTCCATCTTCTGCTCAACATGACCCGGCGTACGCCGACACATTCACTACGCACACAAGGGCCACAGGGGCTTATACAAGTGAGGTAGTCGTGGGATCTCGAAAGATCATCATGTTGGTTGGCTCGATTCTGATCGGCGCGTTGGCAGGCTTTGCCCTGTTGAACTACGTGCAAGGAGTCGAGGAAGACGTAGAGAGTCGAGTTGCTCGAGTCGACGTATTCGTCGTCGCAGGCAATGTCACGTCGGGTGAGACTGCGAGCAGCGTCACCCAGACCAACCGCATTGTCCAAAAGCAGATCGAGAGTTCGTTCCGGCCAGCAACGGCTGTAACCGACCTCGCACAGATCCAGGGCCGTGTTGCGGTCAGTGATCTGGCTGCGAACCAGGTGCTCGTCGCCGGCATGTTCGAAGATCCAGAGACGGTTCAGACAACGTACTCGGACCTCATTGCCGACGATCACGTTGCCTTCAACTTTGACATCGACAAGAGCAGGGCCGTCAACGGCTTTGTTGAGCCCGGTGACTTTGTTGACATGATCGTGCTTGGCGATCCACCTGACACCGCTGGTGATGAGGACGCCTTTGAGAGCAGCGCAGCGTCGAGCCCCTACAGCCAGCCCGCCCGTTACCTCTACCGTGGCGTGCGCATCGTGAGTATCGGCAGCGAAATCGTTGGACAGTCACGCCCGGTCGCCGAGGACGGTGCGCCAGCCGCTGGAGCACCTGCACCTGAGGCAGCTGCTCAGCTCAACATCACGCTCTCTGTGCCAACCGGTGCTGCACAGCGAATCCTCTCCGTTGACTCCTCACGCATTGTTCTCAGTCTCCTTCCTGCGGGCTGGACACCTACCGCTCAGGCGAACGAGGTCCTCGATGACCTTCTCATCGATGCTGATCTTCCTGGCGAGGATCCAAACCAGATCACTCCCGATGGGCCTGAAGGCTTCATCGACGAACTGGCCGACGAACTCGCCGCAGAGCTCGAAGCCGGTGGCGAAGGCGAAGGCGCTTCAGATGTAGTGATCCCTGAGGCCTCCACGACCGATCCAGTCGACGACTCTCAATCCCAAGATGGAGATACCCAATAATGGCAGCGTTTGACTTCAATGAATTTGAAGAGACTCAGGCGCCGGGTGGATCGCCGCAGCTAGCTGTTGCGGTTGTCGAACCAATCCCGGGAGTTCGCCTTGATCTCGAGGAACGCCTCGGTCCTGGCGTGTCTGGGTTTGAGACGGTCGAAGCCGTCTTGCCTCGTCTGCTCGGTTCGCCGACAGTTGTGGTTCTCGGTCCATCGTGCTCGGACGCCGAGGTGCTCTCCTCAGTGGAGCGCGCTCTCGCCTCACGCCCCGACGTGGGTGTCGTGTTGGTCGCCGACGAACTCTCCACCACCGTGTTGCAACTCGCATTGCGCTCCGGCGTAAAGGATGTGCTCACCCTTCAAGGCGACACCCTTCAGATTGTTGAGGCAATCGAACGTGTCGGCGCTGGCCTCCGCTCTGACTCGGGGTCGTTGCCAGCTACGAGCGGTGATGTACCTGCTACGGGTAATCCGTCCGAGCTTGGACGTGTCACGACCGTGTTCTCGACCAAGGGTGGCTCCGGCAAGTCCGTCATCGCGACGAACCTCGCCGTAGTGCTCGCTGAACGTACCGACGCACCGGTTGTGCTCGTCGACGCAGATCTCCAGTTTGGTGATGTTGCCGTGATGATGAAGCTCGCGCCTACCCACACCGTGGTTGACGCTGTTTCAAATATCGAACGTCTCGACACGTCGTTGCTCGAGAGTCTTCTCGCTACCCATGAAGCATCCGGGTTGCGAGTCCTCCCCGCACCGCTCGAGCCAGCATTCGCTGATCAGATCGGCGCCACCGACATGGTCAAGATCATCGAGATCCTGCAGCGCTTCTGTGCTCATGTGATCATCGATACCCCGGCTTACTTCAACGATGTCGTTCTCGGCCTCGTCGAGGTTTCCGACGATGTTCTGCTCGTCGCAGGCATGGACATTCCAAATATCAAGAATGTCAAGATCGGTCTCCAGACCCTTCGCTTGTTGAACACGCCAATGGAGAAACTGCGGTTGATCCTGAACCGTGCGAACTCGAAGGTGAAGCTTGACATCGGTGGTGTCGAGCGGACCCTCCAGGTGAGTGCTGAGGCACTCGTCCCGAGCGACGTGGTTGTTCCACAGTCGGTCAATAAGGGCGTGCCGTTTGTTCTTTCCCATCCAAAGAGTGGTGTAGCGAAGTCGATTCGATCTCTCGCCGACACCTTGCTCGAAGCTGACGCCGAAGTTCGCCGCCGCCGCGGCTAACGCAATCAATTTTGTAATTCATCTTTCCAGGAGACTGAACAATGTCGCTGTACGAACGCCTCAACGAAGCTAACGGTGGTGGAGCAGCAGGTGCCGCTGGCGCTGCTGGTGGCCAACCTGCAGCTGGTAATCCGGCTGCAGCCCCTGCCGCTGCGGCCCAGCCACAAGGTGCCAATGCCGTACAAGAGTTGCGTCTGCGCGTCCACGGTCGCTTGATCGATGACCTCGGCCCGACCCTCTATGACAGCGATATGCCCGAAGCTGAGCTCAAGAAGCTCGTGTTCGGCAAGCTCGAACAGGCCGTTGCTGAGGAACGAGTTCCTCTTTCGGCCGCTGACAAGCAACGACTCATCGAGTCGATTGCAAACGACGTCTTGGGCTATGGCCCGATCGATCCGCTTCTTCACGACGAGAGCGTGACGGAAATCATGGTCAACGGACCTGACCAGGTCTACGTTGAGCGCGCTGGTAAGGCCGGCCTCGCTCCCGTCAAGTTCTTGGACGAAGACCACCTTCGCCGTGTTATCGAGAAGATCGTTGCTCAGGTTGGACGTCGTATTGATGAGTCTGCACCGCTTTGTGACGCTCGCCTTCCCGACGGCTCACGTGTGAACGCGGTTATTCCGCCGCTCGCTATCGGCGGTCCATTCCTCACGATTCGTAAGTTCTCGAAGGACCCACTGGGTATCGAGGATCTCATTGGTTTCGGCACGCTGACACCAGCAGCAGCCCGATTCCTTCAGGCCTGCATTATCGGCAAGCTCAACGTAATCATCTCCGGCGGTACCGGTTCGGGTAAGACGACCA
>CAZMYN010000016.1:0-23396 GCA_964570495.1 uncultured Acidimicrobiales bacterium
CCAGTGGCCATGACCGACACCATGCCTTCGACGAGCTCTGGACGAATTTCGGGGTCGGGGTTGGCCATCGCGAACACGATTGGGTCTGGGGCCATCGATTCGACGTCGGTTGGGGTCAAGATGTCGGGAGCGCTCACCCCGATAAACACATCGGCGCCTGCCATGACGTCGGACAGCGAACCCTTCAAGGAGCGCTGGTTTGTGTTCTCGGCAAACCATTGCTTCGTCGAGTTCAGGTTGTCCCGGCCGTCGTACACGGCGCCCTTTGAGTCGACTCCGACGAGGTGGCCAACGCCAGCGCCGAGAAGAATCTTGCCGATAGCCACGCCCGCGGCGCCCACTCCCGACATCACGACCGACACGTCCTCGATGTTCTTGCCAGCGACCTTCAACGCGTTGCGAAGCCCGGC
Source organism: uncultured Acidimicrobiales bacterium (assembly GCA_964570495.1). Taxonomy (GTDB): domain Bacteria; phylum Actinomycetota; class Acidimicrobiia; order Acidimicrobiales; family SHLQ01; genus SHLQ01. The sequence goes on from CAZMYN010000016.1 coordinate 411, forward strand.
AAGCGTGACGATTGCGGTGCCGTGCTGATCGTCATGGAAGACCGGAATGTCGAGACGACGCTTCAGCTCTTCCTCGATGTAGAAGGCTCCTGGAGCAGCGATGTCTTCGAGGTTGACTCCACCGAAGGTCGGAGCGAGCCGCACGACCGTTTCGATGATTTCGTCGGGGTCCTTCGTGTCGAGGCAGATCGGAAACGCGTCGACCCCAGCAAACGCTTTGAACAGCAGTGCCTTGCCCTCCATCACCGGCATTGCGGCCTTCGGGCCGATATCGCCGAGCCCGAGAACGGCAGTGCCATCGCTGACGATGGCAACCGTGTTCTTGCGGATTGTGTACTCGTCGGCGAGGCGTTCATCTTCGGCGATCGCTGAACAGACCCGAGCAACGCCCGGCGTGTAGGCCATCGAGATGTCGTCGATGTCATCGACAGGGAAGAGCGGAAGCGTCTCGATCTTGCCGCCCTCGTGCATTCGAAAGACCCGGTCGTGGTGATCGAGCAACTCGACATCAGCAAGTGAGTTGACGACGTCGATGATCTCTTGTTGGTGTGCAACGCTCGAGCAGTTGACGACGATCGTGCGCTCGAGAGTCGGGCCGCGTGCGACGAAGTAATCGATTGCGAAGATGTTGCCGCGGTGTTCACCGATTGCCGTGGTGAGTCGGCCGAGAACTCCAGGCACGTTCTTCACCCTCACCCTCAACGCGATCGAGTACTGCGTGGAAGTTGTTGCGGCGTGTTCGCTCATATCCGCCACGCTACTGCGATCGTCTGCACCGGCGCGATCTGTCTGAGTGGACGACGGCGGCCTTCGTTCGCCTACATTCGGTTCATGCGTGCTGCCATCTTGACCGAGGTCCCATCCAAACAGCTCGTCATTGCCGACGACGTCACCTTGCGGCCGGTTGGCCCGGGGGAAATCGGGGTGAAGGTCAGCCATAGCGGGGTCTGCCACTCAGACCTATCGGTGCTCAAGGGCACGATCCCGATGGAACTGCCCGTAATTCTCGGGCACGAAGGCGCTGGCGTGGTGACCGAGGTGGGCGAAGGGGTAACGCACGTTGCTCCGGGCGATCATGTGGTGATGGCGTTCTCTCCGGCCTGCGGCGAGTGCGCGTATTGCAACGAACGGGCCCAAGCCAGCCTGTGCATCACGGGCACGTTCACCATGATGGGTCATAAGCAATTTCTGCAAGGCGACACCGTCGTGAACTCGATGGCCGGCCTTGGCACCTTTGCCGAGGAAACCGTCGTTCCGTCGATGGCTGTCATCAAAATCGACAAGGACATTCCGCTCGACGTTGCGGCGCTCGTCGGATGTGGAGTTACAACCGGGGTCAGCGCGGCGATCAACAGTGCGAAGGTCACGGCGGGGTCGTCGGTAGCGATCATTGGTTGCGGCGGTGTGGGCATCGCTGCGATTCAGGGCGCTCGAATCGCTGGTGCCGAAGCAATCGTTGCTATCGACTTGCACGAGGGCAAGCTCGAACAAGCCAAGACCTTTGGCGCAACCCACGTGGCCACGCCCGACCAGATCGAAGATGTAAAGAAAGAACTCACCGGGGGAGAAGGGTTCGACTTCGCCATCGAGTGCATCGGCCTCGCAGCCACCATGCGCCAGGCCTACGACCTCATTCGGCGAGGGGGAACGGCATGCATTGTTGGCGTGGGCCCATCCGATCAATTCCTCGAGCTCAACGCGTTCGAGCAGTTCTTCAACGGCAAGACCATCGTGGGTTCGATGTACGGCTCAGCCGATGTCCGCACCGACTTCGAACGGTTCCTCGGGTACTACCGCGATGGCGAACTCGACCTCGACAACATGATCACCCGCCGTATCGACCTGAGCGAGGTCAACAACGCGCTCCACTCACTCGGCGATGCCGATGTCATCCGGCAAGTGATCGCGCACTAGTCCGAAATTTCGGTACGACACAACACTGTATGACTGCATACGATGTCGTCATGAGTGACACGGCTGCACTGACGACCGAAGAAGCCGAAGCGTTTCGGCGGCGCTGTAACGATGTGCTGTCCAAACACGCCAGCAACGATCGCAGCGTTGCCGGAGCGAAGAAGTTTCTTGCGGCAGTCGATGACGCTGGCCTCGCCGGCATTGTCTATGACACCGAATTCGGCGGCGCAGGGCTAACGAAAGCCCACGACAAGATCTGGCGCTCGGAGAAAGCCAAGTTTCCAGCGGTCGACAGCGAGTTCGTGATCTCACACGGCATGTGCCTGCCGGTGATGAACGACTTTGGCACCGATGCTCAAAAGACCGAGTTCATGCCCACGATGATCAACGGCGAGCACATGTGGTGCCAGATGTTCTCCGAACCCGGCGCAGGCTCCGACGTGGCGAGTCTCCAAACCAAGGCGGTGCTCGACGGCGACGAGTGGGTCATCAACGGACAGAAGGTGTGGACGACGCTCGCTCATCGATCCGACTACGGCATCCTCGTTGCACGCACAAACCCCGAGGCCCCCAAGCACGCAGGCATCTCGATGTTCATGGTCGACATGACAGCGCCAGGCGTCGAGATTCGCCCCATCCACCAAATCGATGGCGGAACCCACTTCAACGAGGTCTTCTTTACCGACGTCTCGATTCCGAAGGACTGGCTGATAGGCGAGCTGAACAACGGCTGGAATCAGGCCACGGCCATGTTGATGTATGAGCGTGTGGCCATTGGCTCGATGGGTGGAGGCGGGCTGACCCAACCCAACTACGACTTGCTTGTCGCCGCGGCACGAAAGAACGGCAAGGCCGCAGATCCAGTCGTGCGCGACGAACTGATGCAGGTCTACGCCATGGAGACCTGCAAGGCAATGGTCGCCATGCGGTCGCGTGCCGAGATGAAGGCTGGCAAAGCGCCGGGGCCCGGAGGTTCGCTCGGCAAGCTCTCCGGGTCGATCATTGCGCGGCGCGTCCGCGAAATCGCACAGAATATCTACGGCCCTGAGTCGATTGCCTGGCAGAACGCCGGCGACGAAGGCGAACGCGTCAGCCGCCAGGTGCTGAGTAGCTTCCAAGCCGGAATTGCAGGTGGAACCGACGAAATTCAACGCAATATCATCGGCGACCGTGTTCTCGGGCTCCCTCGGGACATCTCGGTCGACAAGGGCGTGCCGTTCAACGAGCTCAAGACCGGTTCGCACTAGATCGCTTTCGGTGGAGTTCACCGTTAGGCTTGATCCTCTATGTATGCCGTGATTAAGACCGGCGGTCGTCAGTACCGCGTCGAAGAGGGCCAGGTCCTCGACGTCAACCGCTTAGGCGACGTTGACACCACCGAAACCCTTCAGCCAGTGCTCGTCGTCGACGGAGCCAAGGTACTCGCAACCCCCGACCAGCTTTCCAAGGCGCAGGTCGGCATCAAGGTCATCGAAGACAAGCGTGGACCAAAGATCAACGGGTTCACCTACAAGAACAAGTCGAACCAACGTAAGCGTTGGGGTCACCGTCAAGCACAGAGCCGTATCGAGGTCACCTCGATCAAGGCCGGCTGAACGAACGAGAGGGATAACTCATGTCGAAGACAAAGGGTGGCGGTTCCACAAGGAACGGTCGCGATTCAAACGCACAACGCCTCGGCGTAAAGGTGTTCGACGGTGGTCAGGTAACCGCCGGGTCGATCATCGTTCGTCAGCGCGGCACCAAGATTCATCCCGGTGTCAACGTCAGCCGCGGCGGAGACGACACGCTCTTCGCAACCTCTGATGGCAAGGTCAAGTTCGGCAAGCGCAACGGTCGCAAGCTTGTCGACATCGTGACCGACAGCTAACAACTCGAACGCAATTCGCTAAAACCAGCACCGTCCGTGCTGGTTTTTGCGCGTCAGGATACGTTTTCTTCCGTGAGCAACTTTGTTGACGAGTGCAATATCAACGTGCAAGGCGGCAACGGTGGCGCGGGTTGTGTGTCGTTTCGTCGCGAAGCTCACGTTTCCAAGGGCGGCCCCGACGGCGGCGATGGGGGCAGAGGCGGAAGCATCTGGCTCGTCGCAGACCACAACGCGGCGTCGCTACTCAGCTTTCGCGATCATCCGCACCGCAAGGCAGGCCACGGCAAGCACGGCAGCGGAAAGAAAAAGCACGGCACATCATCGCCCGACGTCGAAGTTGCGGTCCCCGAGGGGACGGTCGTCTATCACTTCGACGGCACCGAACTCGCCGACCTCTCGACGCACGGCGATCGCTTCCTCGCCGCAGCTGGCGGTCAGGGCGGCAGCGGCAACGCCCGATTCCTCTCGAACAAGCGCCGCGCCCCCGCCTTTGCCGAGCAAGGCGAAGAAGGCGAAGAGCGCTGGCTGCACCTCGAACTAAAGCTCATTGCCGACGTGGCGCTCGTAGGGTTTCCAAACGTCGGCAAGAGCACCCTCATTTCGAGGATCTCGGCCGCCAAACCAAAGATCGCCAACTATCCGTTCACGACCCTTGAGCCGAACCTCGGCGTCGTGCGCATCGACGACGATCAAGACGACTTCGAGATGGTGGTTGCCGACATCCCCGGATTGATCGAAGGGGCCGCCGAGGGCAAGGGCCTCGGACACCAGTTCTTGCGTCACGTAGAACGCGCCCGTGTCTTGGTTCTGTTGCTCGACCTCGCCCCTTGGGATGGCGTGGGGCCCGAGGAACAGGAGCGAGCATTGCTTGCCGAGCTTGAGGCCTATCGGCCCGAGCTACTCGACCGTCCGCGAATCAAAGTCGGTTCAAAGGCCGACATGGCCGAAGACTCCTCGTTCGACGGACTCACCATCTCGTCGATTACCGGCGAAGGGCTCCCACAGCTGCTCGGCCACATGGCGATCGAGGTTCGCAAGGCCCGCGCGATCGAGGCCGAGCTCGGCGAATCGGAGATCACGATTCATCGTCCGTTTGCCGAGACGCTCTCGATCGAGAGCCTCGACAACGGACAGTTCGTCGTCCATAGCCGCCAAGCGCTGCGTGCAGTGCGCCTCAGCGACCTCAATGAGCCGGGCGCGCTCGATCATGCCCAGAAGCGTCTCGATTCGATTGGTGTGTACAAGGCCCTGCGTTCGGCGGGCGCTCGCGAAGGCGACGTGGTGCATATTGGTGACCTTGCCTTTGAGTACGAGGAGGACATGTGAGTCGCGTAGTTGTCAAAGTCGGAACGTCGTCGCTCACGGACGAAGCCGGGGTTATCGACGAGTTCGTCATCCGCCGCATCAGCTACGAGGCTGCCCTGCTGCGCCAAGCAGGACATGTGGTCACGATCGTTACCTCCGGAGCGATCTCTGCTGGCATGCCACTGCTTGGCATCACGGCCGAGCAGCGCCCTGGCGATCCCGTTGCCTTGCAGGCGCTCAGCTCGATTGGTCAGCCTGCACTCGTGGCGACGTGGAGCGCGGCGCTCGCCGAGCAAGGACTGCGGTTGGGTCAGATTCTCCTCGCCCCGCACAACTTCGGTGAACGAACCCAGTACCTGCACGCACGGGCCACCCTCGCAAAGCTGCACGAGCTTGGGGTCGTTCCGCTCATCAACGAGAACGATGCGGTCACCGACGACGAGATTCGCTACGGCGATAACGATCGAATCGCGGCCCTCGTCGCGCATCTCGTCGACGCCGACACGCTCGTGCTGTTGACCGATACCGATGGCATCATGACCGCCGACCCTAGCGTCGACCCGAACGCGTCGGTGATCGCCGACGTTACCGATTTTGCGGAGATCGAGGGAATCGTCGGCGGAGCGGGTTCCGAGCGTGGTTCGGGAGGCATGGCCTCCAAACTTGAGGCCGCAAAGATCGCGTCGTGGTCGGGTGTGCGAACCGTCATCGCGAACGCGCAACGGTCAAACGTGATCGTCGATGCGGTGAACAGCGCCCCCGGAGTCGGCACGACCGTCGCTGCTCGCCAATCGACGCTGTCGGCCCGCAAGCTATGGATTGGATTCGCCCTGACACCCGTTGCCACCGTCGTCGTCGACGAAGGTGCCGCCGCAGCTCTTAGCGAAGGTGGACGTTCACTTCTCGCTGTGGGGGTCGCCGGGATCGTTGGCAGCTTCGAGAGCGGGGATCCCATCGAAGTTGCAACCAACAGTGGGCTCGTAGTGGCTCGGGGCGTGGCACGAATGACGTCGGAGCAAGTCAACGCATCGCGCGGCGGTGCTGTCGATGTTGACCGGAGCGAACATCGCTCGGTCGTGGTGCACGTCGACGATTTGGTATTGCTGGGCTAGCGCCGAGCGCTCAGCCGCCTGGCCTGGAGATAACCGCCTCGAGATCGATGACTTCGATAGGGAGATCCTGGTTATAGAACTGCGGATCAAGAGGGTCTGTAATGAGATCGAGGCTGTTCCATACGTCGAAGTTCCACTGGTGTTGCGCAGTAACGTTTATGAGCGGCGCCTCGGTGAGATAGGTATGGGTGCAGTCGCTACTGGTGGCACCTGCTGTCCACTCCGTCGGGGTGTTGTCGCAGTTGAGCGTGTTCCCGTCACCGAGGTTGTAGCTCGATCCCATGTATGTAGCTGTCGCGATAGCGGTTACGCCGCCGGCGGAGGCGGTGCCTTGAACAGGTGCAGTCGATCCATCGGGCCAGAACCATGTCTCGACGCCTGTGATTTGCTCGTCTTGTGGGCTGGTGGCGATCGGCAACACGGGGGGTATCGCGAAGTCTTCGGCCGCCTCCTCGATTGCGAACAGAGGTATCAGACCTGGTTCGCCGTCGATGGGCTCGGCCGGTGTGTACTGAATGAGTCGGCTGAAGTCTGTTCCTCCGCCTCCTGGACGAGCGTTGCAATCAAGCCAGTACCACTGGCCATCCTCGGGAAATGGGACCGTCTCGGGCTGGTGTGTGTATGGTCGCCCGACCCAGGTGCAGTCGTAGGGCCACACAACAGCTGCTCCGGGAGCGGCTGGCCCGCGCCGGATTCCGCCGGGCCCGGCGCGAACGACAGCGATTCGGGCACCGCGTGAGGCCTCCTCGACCGTGAGCTCCGGCTGATTCTCGGGAGGCGGTGGTGGTTGTGCCGAGGCTGTTTCAGGGGTTGTGAGCGCGAGCATCAGAACGCTCAGCGCCAAAATCAGACTTCGAGGTCTCCGCGTAAACCAATGCCCTACCACCAGATCGAGTATCACACAGCAGAAATGCTGCGTCTAGTGGCTTTTGGCCTTAGGAATCAGGGTTCTCGTCACCCTCAGTGGGGTCTGCGGGAGCTTCTGGAGCGTCTGGCGCTGGTTCGGCGTCCTGGGGAGCATCGGAGGGAGCAGCGGCCGCAGGTGAGCCAACGCCCATCTGTGAGCGAATCTCGGCAAGCCGGGCGGCGGCCTTTGATTCAAGGGCTGCTTGTTCGACCATGGCCGAGGCTCCAGCGAGATCGTCCTTTTGGTCGACTTCATTGAGCTCAGCCATGGCATCGGCCTTGGCTGTTCGGGTGTTGATCTTGTCCTTGACCTCGTCGAAGGACGGCGTGCCCTCCGCATCGAGGGTTGCCTCGGCCATCTTCGCCCGCTCAAAGTCGGCCCGAAGCTCAGCGCCCTTGGCCTTCATCTGCGTCATCTGGATCGCAGAATCAGACGCGATCGACTTCGCTTCTTCAGACGCCTGACGAGCTTCGAGGAGCTCCATATCGATCGTGGCGATCTGCGTGTCGATCGAGACGATCTCCTGGGAGATGATCTCGGCCGACTCGTTGAAGCGTGCAGCCTTTTCGGCGTCGTCATCACGCGAGGCTTCCTCGGCCATCATCACGGCCTGGCGAGCCCGAGTGTTCATTGTCTCGAGCTCGTCATAGAGCTTCTTGCGCTGGCCCTCTAGCTGCTTTTCGTAGGCGATGATGTTCGTCGCCGACTCGCGCAATGCCCGGATTTGTTCGGGCGTCATGCGGTTGCCGTGGTCCCGCCCTCTTCAGGTGCAGTGGCGGTCGCACCCGGGGTGGCGGTCTGAGCCGAGCCCACGCCAAGCTGGCTCTTGAGCTGCTCGAGGCGAGCCTTGGCTTCGGTGCCCTTCATCGCCGATTCGATCTCGGCCATCCGGCCTTCGGTCGACGATGCGTTCAAATCGGAGGTTGCGTTGGCCTTGGCCAGGCGTCCTTCGATCTTCTCGCGCACCTGATCGAGCGATGGGGTGTCGGCGCCGACGCTCTCGCCAAGCGAGGTCATCGCGTCGTTCATCTGCTCTTTCATCTTGGCCTGATCGAGCTGGCTGAGGAGCTTTTGACGCTCGGCCAACTTGGTCTGCAAACGATCCGAGTTCTGCGAAACCGCAACCTTTGCCTCGTCGGAGGACTGGGTTGCCTGAAGGTGAAGTGCCTTGAGATCTTCGACCTCTTGTTCGACAGCGATGAGACGACCAGCGAAGGCCTCGGCCGCGCTCGTGTACTCCATGGCCTTGGTCTCGTCGCCACGCTGCATAGCCTCGTCGGCCATCATGACGGCCTGACGGGCGTTGCCGGTCAGCTTCTCCATCTCGGCCATGGCCGTATCGAGGCGCATCTCGGTCTGTTTTTGGTGGGCGATCACATTCGCGGCCTGCTCTTTGAGGCGAGCGTGCTGCTCTTTGGATTCGCGAATGGCCTGCTCCAGCTGCACCTTCGGGTCGGCGTTCTTTTCGAACTCCGCGTCCGCGCGGGCAGTCAGGTATTTCCACCACTTCTTCAACGTCGTAATCATGGCTCGCACTGTAATACGTTCCAGGGCCGGACGCGTTTCTCAGTCCGGCGGATCCGACCGGAAGCCCTTCAACGGCCCGACGAGCAGAAGGTTCACTTCCGACACCTTGCGAAGGCGACAGGTCCCGACATAGGTCAGGCCGGTCAACCCCACCGCGAGCAGCGCAGCGAGCGGCGGCCACACATCGTCGGTGAGGGCCCGCATCACGAGCGCCACAACGGTCGCTGCGGCCAACGCGGGCACGAGCGGCTTGATCGACCGGAGCGGCGACACGCCGGGGATCTCCTTGTCGGCAAGTCGCCACAGCAAGAACGCCTCGACCCACGCTCCGACCGACGATGCGAGCGTGATTCCCATCGCTCCGAAGCGCAGTGTCGTGTCTCGCTCGCCGGGGTCGAACAGGGTAGGAAAAGTGTCGCGGACGTCGGTCGTGGTGAAGCGGTCGAAATAGAACATGGCGAACGCTGCGAGACCGATGGCGATGATCACACGGACCGTTGCTACCCGTGCAGGCCCACGAGTGTCCCCACGGGCCCACAGCGTGTTCTGAGTGAGTCGTGATAGCGCCGATGGAACCAGGCCAAGGGAGTAGGTGCCAAGCACGAACCAGACCAAGAGCGTGTCGTCGCTGTTGAACTCGCCGCGTTCGAAGATGGCGCCGACGATCTTGTCGCCGAGCAGGATGTAGGCGAGCGCCACGAAGGAAACAAAGAAGGCGATCTGGCCGAAGCCCTTCTCGCTCCGACGCCGGATGTCCTCGGGCTCGTTGATACGGCTGATTTCGGGAAGTTCCGACGCCGCCACACTGATCGCGAAGACGCTGATCGGCATGATGTAGAGCGTCTGTGCCGTGGTGAGCGCCGTGACTGCGCCAAGCGCGATCGCGTTGGCCAAGATGATGTCGGCGAAGGCCGAGAGCTGGATGACTCCGCGGCCCGCGACCGCCCCGCCGAAGCGGCGGATGACCTCGCGGACGCCCGTGCGTTTGGTATCGAGGCGAAACTTCAGGCCCTTGACCAACTTCAGAACGTTCGGAACCTGAATGAGGAACTGAAGGGCCGACCCCGCAAGGAACCCCCATGCCGCAACGCGGGCCACGTCGCCAAGAACGTCGACGTCGTCGGCCTGGCTCAGAACATCAGCGGACAAGCCATCGGTGCTTCCGACGCCGAAGAAGACCGCTGCAGCAAAGACGGCGGCGATTTGAGCGATATTCCATACGACCGGCGCGATGTAGGAGAGGAAAAACTGACGGTGGCTGTTCAAGATGCCGAGGCACCAGGCAGACAGAACGAGCAACCCGACCGACAGAAAGATGACTCGAAGCAGCGTGACGGTCAGCCCGAAGGTCGGTCGGTCGGTGTCGCCGAGCATGACGAGCCATGCGATTTGTGAGGCGAATACCGTGCCGAGAACGACGATGATCGCGGCGGTGAGCGCAATCAGAGTTGCGACTGCACCGGCAATTCGCCCGGCTTCCTCTTCGTCGTGCTCGAGCTCGGCGGAGTACACCGGGATGAACGAAGCGCTCAACGAGCCCTCGCCGAGCAGGTTCTGAAGCACGTTGGGGATTCGGGTTGCGTTGACGAACGCGTCCGATGTTGCGCCAACTCCCATGAACGCACCGAACACGGCCGAGCGGATGAGCCCAGAGAGCCGTGAGAGCAAGATGGCCACGCCCACCACGGCAGATGCGGAGCGCGCCCGGCTATCGGGCGGCTCGGGAGCGGTGGTTTCGACGGTCACAGGAATCGGGACCACGCTAGTTTCTCGACCTCAGCAGCTAGCGTTCATGCATGGCCGAGTTGCAATCGTTGACCGCTGGTATGCCGATCGTTTACGGAGGCAACAAGATGACCACGGTGCCGCCAGAGCTGGCTGAGGCGTTCGCTCCGGGCGATCACCTCGTCGTGGTGCAGACGACCGGCGACCTCTTGCATGTTCCCGCAGACGTTGCACAGGTCGCACGCGGAGCCGTCGACGCTGCGGTCACCGCGTTCGGGGCAATGGGTAGCGTCTCGGACGAACAGATCGCCAACTTCTTCAACACGTTTGCCGACAAGCTCGCAGACGACGCCGCGTTTGAACCGATCGCGGCTGCGAACGCAGCCGACGTGGACGCAGCGAAGGCAAAGGGTCGCAGCACGACGCGTCTGGTGCTCTCCGACACCATGCGCGCCGACATGATTTCGGGACTCCGGGGTTGGGCTAACCAATCGTCGCCCCGCGGTTCCATCGTCGAAACGGTCGAGCACGACGGCTGGACTATCGAGCAGGTCCGAGCCGGGCTCGGGGTGGTCGGCTTCGTGTTTGAGGGTCGGCCCAACGTGTTTGCCGACGCATGCGGTGTGTTGCGATCGGGCAACACGGTCGTGTTTCGAATCGGAAGCGATGCCCTCGGCACCGCGAAGGCAATTGTCGAGCACGCCCTCGATCCCGCCCTCGCCGAGGCTGGACTGCCACCGGGCGCAGCGAGCTTGGTTGCGTCGGCCTCACGTGCAGCGGGGCATGCAATGTTCAGCGACTCTCGGCTGTCGCTTGCGGTGGCGCGTGGAAGTGGCCCCGCAGTCAGCCAACTCGGAGCGGTGGCTCGCCAAGCTGGCATCGGTGTGAGCCTGCACGGCACTGGTGGGGCGTGGATCGTCGCCGATGAAACCGCCGATGCCGAACGGTTCGCTGCGGTAGTGCGCAACAGCCTCGATCGGAAGGTCTGCAACACGCTCAACACCTGCTGCATCCTTCGATCCGCAGCCGACCGGCTTGTTCCCGCGTTCCTCGATGCCATCGACGCCGCCGGCGCCGACCGTGATGCAACGACCAAACTCCACATCGTCGACGGACAGAACGAATCGCTTCCCGCCGAGTGGTTCGAGGAGGCAAAGATCATGCGCGCCGAGGGCGCAGTGATCGAACCTCGTAGTTCGACTCTCACCTGGGACGACCTCGGCAACGAATGGGAATGGGAAGACAGCCCCGAACTGACCCTCGCCATCGTCGACTCGGTCGACCACGCCGTCGAGCTGTTCAACCGGCTTGCCCCGAACTTTGTAGCCTCGTTGCTCAGCGAAGACGCTGACGCCCACGACCGCTTCTTTGCCGCGGTCGACGCACCGTTCGTCGGCGACGGGTTCACCCGCTGGGTCGATGGTCAGTACGCGTTCAACCGTCCCGAACTCGGCCTCTCCAACTGGGAAGGCGGACGCCTGTTTGGCCGAGGGGCCGTACTGAGCGGCGACAGCGTCTACACCCTCCGCAGCCGCGTCCGCCAGACCGACCCCGATCTTCGCCGCTGACAAATCTCTTGGTAGAAGCATTCCGGGGACGAGCGCGAAGACAAGACCCCGATAGTCTCGGGAGATGGATCATCGCTTTGAGAATGCGGCTGACGTACGCAAGCAGCTGGAGTCGGTCGACTATCTGGCCGACGACGCAATAGCGGGCACCGTGCATCTCTCGGATCGGCTGGAAAAGCCCATCCTGATCGAGGGGCCAGCCGGTACGGGCAAGACCCAGCTGGCAAAGTCAGTCGCCGAGATGACCGGCGCAAAGTTGATCCGCTTGCAGTGTTACGAGGGCCTCGACGAGGCCAAGGCGCTGTACGAATGGAACTACAAGAAGCAGTTGCTTCGAATCCAGGCTGATCGCAGCGGCGAGCACGACTGGAGCGAACTCGAAGACGACATCTTCTCTGAGGAGTTCCTGCTCACACGTCCGCTCCTCGAAGCCATCCGCGCCGACGAGCCGGTCGTGCTGCTCATCGACGAGGTCGACCGCGTCGAGATCGAGACCGAAGCCCTGCTTCTGGAGATTTTGTCGGAGTACCAAGTCTCGATTCCCGAGCTCGGCACCGTCAGCGCGACGCAGATCCCGCTCGTGTTTCTCACGTCGAACAACACCCGAGAGCTCTCCGAAGCACTCAAGCGGCGCTGCCTCTACTTGCACCTCGACTACCCGGACATGGCGCGCGAGAAGCAGATCGTGATGACCCGGGTGCCCGACATCACCGAACACCTCGCCGATCAGGTGGCGCGGGTTGTTCGCTCGATCCGTCAGCTCGAATTGAAGAAGCACCCGTCGGTGTCTGAGACGATCGATTGGGCACGCACGCTCGTGTTGCTTGGCATCGATCAGGTCGACGCCGAGACCGCAACCGACACGGTCAACATCTTGTTGAAGTACCGCACCGACATCGACAAGGCCGTCAAGGACATGAACACCAACTCGGAGACCTACGCCGCCGGGTAGCGGCGTCGATCATGGCCGAAACCTCGCACCCCGAGGAAGCAACGTTGCCCGCTGGCGAGTCGTCTCCGTTGTTGGACCTGCTCACCGGGTTCATTATTGAGCTGCGCAATGCCGGTCTTCCGGTCAGCCTCACCGAGAACCTCGATGCAATGCAGGCAGTGCGTCACATCCCTCTTGAGGATCGCACGGCGCTCAAATATGCGTTGGCCGCAACGCTGGTCAAGAACCAATCGCACTGGAATGCCTTTGAGATCGTCTTCGAGGTGTATTTCTCGCTGCGCGGCGAGGAGTACACACTCGACTCCGAGCTGCTCGACAACCCCTTCGAAGACGACGAGGACGAAGAGGGACAGGCCCCAGGTCAGGGTCAAGGCGACCAAGGCCAGGGCGGCTCGAATTCAGGGCTGACCCCCGAAGAGCTCGCCGAGATGCTCTACAACGCACTCGCAAGCGGCGACGCAGCCATGATGCGGTCAATGGCACGTGAATCGGTTCGCCGCTACGCCGGGATGGAACCTGGACGGCCGGTCGGTGGCACGTACTACCTGTACCGGACGACGCGAAACCTCGACCTCGACGGTGTTCTTGAAAAGCTGATGCAACAAGAACAGGACGAGTCGGGGGAGACGAGCGACTTCGAACAACGCCTCCAGCGCGACGAATACAAAGAACGCATCGAGGCGCTCAGGAAGGAGATCGAAGCCGAGATCCGCCGCCGTCTGGTTGCCGATCGGGGCGTCGAGGCCATGGCCAAGACCTTGCGCAAGCCGTTGCCCGAAGATGTCGACTTCATGCACGCGAGCCGCGAGGAGATGGCCAATCTTCGCAAGGCGATCTATCCGCTCACCCGCAAGCTTGCGGTTCGCCTCGCACGCAAGCGACGGCGCGGCCGCAAGGGGCCGCTCGATTTCCGCCACACGATCCGTACATCGCTGTCCTATGGCGGGGTCCCCGCCGAGCCAAAGTTTCGCAATCCGCGGCCAAAGAAGCCCGAGATCATGGTCATTGCCGATATCTCGGGGTCGGTAGCGGCATTTGCTCGTTTCACGCTTCACCTCGTGTACGCCTTGTCGAGCCAGTTCACCCAGGTCCGATCGTTCGTGTTTATCGACGGTCTCGACGAGGTGACCGAGTACTTCGAGCAGACCGACGACATCACCGAAGCAATCCACCGTGTCAACAGCGAAGCCGACGTGGTCTGGGTCGATGGCCACAGCGATTACGGACACGCGCTCGAAGTCTTCTGGAACGCGTACGGCAAAGACGTTGGGCCAAAGACTTCCGTACTGATCTTGGGCGATGCTCGCAACAACTATCACGCGCCGAACAGCTGGATTATCAAAGACGTCGCCGAGCGGGCCCGCAACGTTTTTTGGTTGAACCCTGAACCCAAGAGTTACTGGGACACCGGCGATTCAATCATTGGCGAATACAGCCAGTACTGCGACGGGATTTTCGAAGTCCGGAACCTCCGCCAGCTCGAAGCGTTCGCCGACAATTTGGCCTAGCCGGCGATGGCCACAGATGTGTTCACCCCATGTAGCAATGCCGTTGGGGAAGGCGTGCGCGAGCTGTTCATCGTCGAAGGCATTTCGGCGGCGAACGCGGCCGCGATTGCTCGTAACCCCGAAACGCAAGCAATTCTTGCGGTCCAGGGCAAGCCAATGAACGTCGAGCGTGCCTCGGACAAGGAGATTCTGAAGAACGCGAAGCTTCGCTCGATCGTGCGTGCGGTCGGAGCGTGGAGCGGTGAGGCCTTCGACCTCGACTCCGTGCAATACGACCGAATCCTCATCCTCACCGACGGCGATGCAGATGGAGTTCACGCTGGAGCGCTGCTGCTACTGGCCTTGGACTACCTCATGGCTGAGCTCGTTGCTGCGGGACGGCTGGTCGCTGTTCGGGCTCCGCTGTTCGCGATCGACGCCGACCAACTCGACGAGTTGCTGTACGCCTATTCGGCTCCGCACCTCGAGCGCCTCGTTGCCAAATTGCGCGAGCGAAACATGACCGGCATCGACCATGGCTATCTCAAGAGCATCGCCGGGCTGAATGCCGACGAACTCTGGCGAGTTTGTCTTGACCCTGAATCCCGTGTCGAGCAAACCCTCAGCCGCAAAGATGCAGCCAGCGCACGGGAAACGCTCGCGAACTTCGGCCGCACCCTGTAGAGGTGCCGCTAGGCGTTCACCGCTACGTCGAGGTCATCGGTAGCAACGTAGGTGCCCGATTCTTGTTCCTCGGTGCGCCCGCTTCGCAAGGCAACAGCGACCAAGCCAATGGTGATGAACAGGCCAATGCTCGACTGATAGCCGAGCGGGAAGCCCTCAGGGATTTGGTTTCGAGACAACAGAGCCAACGCAATCGTGGAGAGTCCAAGGAAGGACTTGGAAGGGTTCCACTTCATTGCGACGGGAACTATGGGCAGCCACAGCCAATCGTGCATAAACGCGTGGCCGGAGAGGTAGATAGTGATCGCAAGCGAAGCAAAGGCGACCGGAACCGGGTCGTCGTTGCGGCGATGCCAGGCAAACGCGGTTGATAGGGCGATCCCAATGAGGACCCCGGCGAGGCCGAGATCTCGCCATGGGAGCGCCGGGTGCAGCGTGCCGATCGACATGTCGGACAAGCTGTTTTCAGGTAGAGCGTTGTTCGCTGCTGCTGCGATCCACTGGCCCCAAGAGCGTGCGCCGACCATGACGGTGGTCGCCGCAACGAGTAGCGCGTAGGGAATCGCTATCTGAATCGAGATGCGCTTGGGATCCCGGACGAGCGCGACGATTCCGGCAGCAAAAGCAAGGTGTGGCTTTGAACTCAGCAACGACACTGGCACCCCCCAACTCGAGCGGCCGAGCAACGCGATATGCATGGACACCATGCCAGCGAGAAACAACCCGGCCTGACCAAATTGGAAGGTGCTAGCGCCGGGACTCAAGTAGGCAAAGACAAACATGCCAAGAACGCCCGCGATGGTGTCGATCGCTGGTCGGTCCTTTGTGAGAGCGACGATGGAACCAGCAAAGGCCAACGCGCCAAGGAAGGCGACGACAAAGGTCGAATTCCCCAAGAGTCGGATGGTCGCGAGCCATGATGGCGGACTGCTCAAGAACATGAACTGCTCGCCATCATTGAACTGCGCACCGTAGGCAGCGACGTTGCCTTGTAGTTCGTCGTTGAGAGTCAACGTGTCGTACGGATTGGCCCCAGCATCAAAGAGCGTGTTGGACGCTTCCCATACTTGCCAGTCGAAGTGCTGAAGATCGCCGTCCCATCGCAGCCAAAAGAGCGCGACGACAACGCAAAGAGCGAACACTGAACGCGCCGTGATGTTTAGCGATTCCCGCACCGCCATCTATCGGTTGGCGGTCGTCCGACCTGAGACTCTTCACCGGCCGAGACGATCTCGGACTGGATCCGAGGAGTTAGCGCTGGGAGATAATTTCGGCCACCCGGAACGCGACGTCGAGGGCTTGGCGTCCGTTTAGGCGCGGGTCACACATGGTCTCGTAGGCCCGAGCAAGGTCGTCGTCGCCCAGACCGTCGCCTCCACCGACACATTCGGTGACGGGGTCGCCGGTGAGTTCGAGATGGATGCCGCCGGCGATAGTGCCAGCCTTTTCGTGAGACTCAAAGAAGCCGGAGATCTCGTCGACGATCGAGTCGAAGTGACGGGTCTTGTGGCCATCGGGAGCAGTGTAGGTGTTGCCATGCATTGGGTCAGAAACCCACAGCACGGGCTGGCCTGTTTCTTTGACTGCAGCCAAGAGGGGAGGGAGCTTCTCGCGGATGTTGTCTGCTCCCATGCGGGTGATGAGCGTGACGCGGCCTTCGATCTTTTCGGGATTGAGCGCCTCGCAGATGCCTACAACGTCGTCGACCGTCGCGGTTGGGCCGACCTTGCAGCCGAGCGGGTTCTTCACGCCGCGGAGGAACTCGACGTGGGCACCATCGAGTTGACGGGTGCGCTCGCCGATCCAGACCATGTGTGCCGAGCAGTCGTACCAATCGCCGGTGAGTGAGTCTTGGCGGGTCAGTGCTTCTTCGTAGTCGAGCAGCAACGCCTCGTGCGAGGTGTAGAAGTCGACCTCGTTGAGCGATCCTTCGCGCTCGAGGTCGATTCCGCATGCCCGCATGAACGCGAGTGACCGGTCGATCTCTTCGGCGAGGGCTTCGTACTTTTCGCCAATGGGGCTATCGCTGACGAACTCCTGGTTCCACTGATGCACCTGGCTGAGGTCGGCAAAACCGCCGCGGGTGAATGCCCGAACGAGGTTCAGCGTGGCCGCGGCCCGGTTGTAGGCCATGAGCAAGCGATCGGGTTGAGCTCGCCGCTCAGATTCAGAGAAGCCAATGTCGTTGATGATGTGTCCGCGGAACGACGGCAACTCCACATCGCCTTGAGTTTCGGTGTCAGAGGAACGCGGCTTGGCGAACTGGCCAGCGATGCGTCCGACCTTGACCACGGGCATTCCGCCGGCGTAGGTCAGCACGACCGCCATCTGCAAAATGACCTTGAGTCGATCTCGGATGCTGTCGGCAGAGCTTTCGAAGGACTCCGCGCAATCGCCAGCCTGGAGCAGGAACGCTTCGCCACGAGCTGCTGCACCGAGCTTTGCGGTGAGGTCACGGGCCTCGCCGGCAAAGACGAGGGGCGGTTGATCGCCCAAGGTCTTGAGGGTCTGTTCGAGCGCGCCATCGTCTGGCCACGACGGCTGCTGAAGAGCCGAGAAGTTGCGCCAGCTCTGTGGATTCCACGCGTGTTCAGTCACGTAATGAGTGTATGAGCAGAGCGCGCAGAAGTCCTAGCGGCGAGGGAACCAAATAGCCCGAGAGCGAGCTACTTGGAGTCACTACTTGGAGTCTCTGTACGAATTGCTCTTGGTGATGGCGTCGTCTTCGCGGCCGAAGTTCACGTAGCGAACGCCCTTTGCCTTCTTTACGAGGTTGTCCATCGAGCTGTCCGCACCAGTTGCGTCGCCAGCGGTGATGTTGTCGCCGCGCATCTCTTTGAGAACGCTCGCGGCTTCCGTCAGATCGGACTGACCAGATGCCGCTTTTCGCGCCCCACTCGTTGTTGGAGCCCTTCCAGGAAGGAGGCCCTTCAATTTCCGAATAATGCTCATAGTCGATGGTAGCCAACGGTTTCAAGCATTTCTATGGGCCCTTTGCGGACGAAAAACGAAAGATGCCGGACCCGTAGGCCCGGCATCAATCTCGATTCTTTAGGCGGCGAGCCTACGCAGCTGGTGATGCGGCTTTCTCTGCAGCGTGGTCGCGGACCGAGCTGACGGCACGCTTGACCAAACGGCGAGCAGCTTCTGCTGTCACACCCAACTCTTCGCCAACCTCGCGGTAGCTGCGCTTGCGTCCGTCGTGGAGGCCAAAGCGCTGCTCGACTGCGTAGCGAGCTCGTGGGTCGAGAATGTCGAGAAGACCGGTGACCATCTCTTCTTCTGCCTTGGCCATAACTTCGGCCTCGGGGCCGGGCTTAGCGTCGGGCAGCAGGTCGACGAGCTCGTTGGAGTCATCGTCACCAATGGTGCGGTCAAGCGACGTTGGAGTCGTAAGACGGTGCAGGCGTGCGTGCTCTTCGTCGAGCTCGTCACCATCGCCAGAAACCTGGCGAAGCGCAGCTCGAAGGCTTGCTGAACGATCGCCGGGAAGACGAACGAGGCTTGCCTTCTGGTCGAGCGCACGGCCAATGGCCTGGCGAATCCAGAACGTTGCGTAGGTGGAGAACTTGAAGCCCTTGCGCCAATCGAACTTGTCGACGGCGTGTTCAAGGCCAAGGTTTCCTTCTTGGATGAGATCGAGCAGCTCCATGCCAGGAGGCAGTGGGTAGCGGCGGGCGACGCTTACAACAAGGCGGAGGTTCGCACGAATAAAGCGATCCTTGGCTACGGCTGCTTCGCGAATTGCACGATCGAGGTCGCGGCCAGTTTCGCCTTCTTCTTTCTTGGCGCGTGCTTCCGCACCGCGCTCGATGATCTTGGAGAGATCACGTTCTTCCTGCGCTGTGAGGAGTGGAACGAGACCGATCTCGTTTAGGTATTGTCCGACTGAATCGCTCATGATGCTTCACTTAACGGAAGTCGCCCCCGGGCGATTCCCTTTATCTGGGGAAATCTTCATTTCCAATGTTGAACCGAAAAGATATTCAAGTACACACAGCGCCAATTAACCAGGCTGGGCGTTATGAATTCGGTCACGCAGAAGCTCGCCTGGCGGGCGAACGACATTGTCGGCAGAATCCGTTTGACGCTGTGTAGGCAATTTGGCCTACTAGTTGAATCGCCCAATTTCGCGGCGAGTTGACGGGTAAATCTGTTAGTCCTGCAGGGCAGCCGCGATACTAGAAATCGCTGTATTTGCTTCAGTGTCGCGGTCATCGATGCCCGCCATACCAACGATTTCAGGGTAACTCAGTCGAGAACGCGGGTGGGGGCATTGGCGAATTCGCGCGACTCTGCATCTATGGTTGCGGGCGTGAATCAGCGACGTCGTGTCGGAGTCTTCGGGGGAACTTTCGACCCTCCGCACGTGGCGCACGTGGTGCTGGCCGCCGCGGCCGTCGAGCAATTAGATCTCGATGTGCTTGTGGTCACAGTGGCAGGTTTGCCATGGCAAAAGGTCGGTGAGCGGTCAATTTCGCCAGGTCAGATTCGACTCGAAATGGCGCGCCTCGCGTTCGAAGATGTTGCTCGAGTCGAGGTTTCCGACATGGAACTGCTCCGCTCGGGGGACAGCTACACGATCGACACGCTGGAAGAACTCGATGCACCCGACACCGATCTGTTCTTGTTGTTGGGTAGCGACGCAGCTGGTGGTCTCGATACGTGGGAGCGCTACGAAAAGATCGCAGATATCGCAACGGTCGCGGTTTTTCCGCGGCGCGGCTACGAGGGTGCGCAACCACCACCAGAGTTTCGCTGGCAGCTACTCGCCTTGCCCGGGCTTGAAGTTTCGAGCACCGATATTCGGGCACGAGTGGCTGCTGGCCGTCCAATCGTCGGCCTCGTTCCTGGGAAAGTCCGCTCTGTTGTGCTCGACGAAGGGCTTTTCGTTGCTGAGGCCGACTCGGCTACCGAGTAGATGACACCTCGTCGTAGCAAAGTCCTCTCGATTGGGTTCCTTGCGTTTCTGATCGGCGTCGCCGTCGTGGGCTTCGTCGTGGCCCGCTCTGCCCAGGACGCCGTGCTCGCGTCGCAGGCCGGGTCATTCTCGGAGTATTCGCTCGACCCGACCGAGCCGGGGTTTCGAGCCTTCACCACCGCTACTCCAACAGCGTTGGTCATCCATAGCTCGGTGGTTCGCGGAGAGGGTGCGGTTCTTGCCGGTGCGACACTGCTGGCCGAGGGGAGTAGCGAGGGCGGGGGAGCGGTCGTGACGATTCCCTCAACCTTCGTCGGTTCCGAAGGGTCAGACACTCTCGCCGAGCTTTTCAGGAGCGAAGGTCTCGATGCGGTGACCGCGGCGATTTCGAGTTCGCTTCGCATTGGATTCTCCGACGTCGTGGTGCTCGATTCGGCGGCGTGGACGACGTTGATGGCCGAAGATCTCCCGTTGCAGCTAACAGTGCGCAACGACCTGGTCGAGTCGGTTGACGGTGGCGGTACTCGGGTGCTGCTCGAGGCCGGAACGAGACAGTTCAATTTGATCGAGGTCGCACGGCTCGCCGCGCATCGCAACCCCGATGAACCGAGCTTGCAGCTCGCACTTCGCCAGCAACAGATCTGGCAATCGTGGATCTCGCGAACAGCTGGTGCTGAGGAGCGCCCGGAGCTCTTCGCCATCGGCTCGGGGTTTGTTGAGCTGATCGGGAGCCTCGCCAACGCCGAAGTTGCCTACCGGGTGTTGCCGACCACGACGAGCGGTGCCGTTGGTGGGCCGGCGAGCACGACCTATGCGCCGGACGAGCAGCTCGTCGCAGATCTGATCTCGCGCATCGTCCCATTCCCCGAGATTGCCGACATAGGGGACCGGCCCTCAGTGCTGCTCCTGGACACATCGTCGGGCGAGGTCGAGCAGGCGCTGGTGGTTTCGAGCATCGTGCGCGCAGGCGCCTACGTGACGGTCCTGGGTAACGCCGAGGCTGGCGCCGAACGTGTCACCGAGGTGCAGCTGCACGACCCTGCCGCCAGCGAAGCAGCTCAAGAGATCGCTGACGCCCTCGGTGTGGGCGAGCCGCGACTTGTTCAGCTTGAGGACGCGACGACCGCAATCACCGTCGTGACTGGTTAGCGGGCTGTTTCGCGGAAGCGTTTGTCCGTTGCTGGACGTACGCTGGGTTTGATGGCGAGCACAGCTGACTCCACGTTGTCCAACGATGACTATGCCCAGTGGGCGATCATCGCGGCGCGCGCTGCGGCGGACAAACTTGCCGAGAACACGGTCATCATCGACGTTGGCGATGTTTTGGGCATCACCGACCTTTTCCTGATCACGACGGGAAGCAACACCCGCCAAGTTCGGGCGATTGCGAACAACATCGAAGAGATGGTCGCCCGTGACGGCGGCCCGCACACACTGCGCCGGGAAGGTCACGACACCTTCGAATGGGTGCTGCTCGATTTCGGCGGCTTCATCTGCCACGTGTTCGAAGAGGAGCATCGGGCGTACTACGAGCTCGAGCGTCTCTGGGGAGACCTTCCAAGAGTCAACTGGCGACAAGGCGAACCCTCCGAGAAATAGCCCTGCGACGACGCCGGCTCTCCCAAATCGCGAGTGTCCCCAGAAAGACGGTTTCGAGCCCTGCGACGACGCCGGCTCTCCCAAATCGCGAGTTGCGAGCCCTGCGAGCAACTTGTCCGAACCCGCAGGGTTCGAGTGGAGCTAAGGAGAATTGAACTCCTGACCTCTTGCGTGCCACGCAAGCGCTCTACCAACTGAGCTATAGCCCCTGAATCGAGACTGAACGGTAGCAGCTCTATCGAAAGATGCACCAGTACAGGGGTCACAACCCACTGGAGGCTTGCCGATGGTAATGCGCGCCTATCCTGCCAAGACTGGCGGGACGGAGAGCGATGGACACGAGTTGGATAGAACGGATGGCGTCGGAGCATTTCATGCTCGGGCAGATCACGTCTCTGCGACCCGTGCGCGCGGGGAACATCAACCAAACAGCTGTTGGTGAGACCGACGACGGTGCTGTGGTCCTACAAGAGATCAATACCGCAGTGTTCGACGACCCAGCCGCATTGATGGAAAACACCGTCCGGATCATCGAACGCCAACAGGCGCGGAACATGGCAACGATCACGTTTCTGCGCACCGGCAGCGGCGAATGGTTGGCCGAGCAGGAGGGGCGTGTGTGGCGCTGCTATCGGTTTATCGACGGCTCCTCGACGCCGTCGATTCTCACGCCCGAAGAAGCGCAGCGAACAGCGCGGGCGTTCGGCCGTTACGCAGCGGCGATCGATGGGCTCAAGCTCGCCGAGCACCTCCCCGGCTACCACGACTTCGAAGGTCGGATTGTTGCCTTGGAGAAGGCACTGGCGGCTGACGCTTCTGGTCGGCTTAGCGACTGCAGAGAATTCGCCACCGAACTCATGGGCGTAATCGATCGGGTTCGTTTGACGAGCGGCTACAGGTCGTTGGCGAAGGTCCCGGTTCGCAATGTTCATAACGACGCAAAAGGGCCCAACTGCATCGTTGGGCTGACGGGCAGCCGGACGATCATCGACCTCGATACCTCGATGCCCGGCACGGTGATCTCCGATATTGGCGAACTCGTCCGCTCCAGCACCCGAGACCTTCCCGATGCTCCCCCGGAGTTGCTGTGGGGCCAGATCGAGGCGGTCAATCGTGGATATATGGCGGGCTTCGGGCTCGACCTTACGGCCGAGGAGCGCGACGCAATGCTGCTCGCTGGCCCGCTGATGGCTGTGGAGAATTCCGCTCGCTTCTTGAGCGATCACCTCTCTGGCGATGAGTACTACGGCGCCGAGACGCCAGGTCAGAACCGGAGACGAGCTGAAGCTCAATACGAACTCGCACGTCGTTTGGTCGGCGCGATCGAGTGGGCCACGGTGTCTTAGTGGGCACTACCGGCCCACATCCCGAGCGATTGGTCGGTTGTATTGGGCTGGCACTACCGGCCCACATCC
>CAZMYN010000016.1:23496-25166 GCA_964570495.1 uncultured Acidimicrobiales bacterium
TTGTATTGGGTCAGCTAGCTAATCAAGATCGATTCGCAAAAGACCCGGCCTTCTCGTTCCGGTTCGATCGAGATCGAGAAGAACTGTTCAGGCCTGTCGCTGATAGCAGGCACGATGAACCGGCTATCGGATGGACGGTCGAAGCCGGTCGAATCGACCAGGTTTCCGTTGTTCCATACGAACTGGTAATCGCCATAGGTTTCGCTTCGGCCATCGGTGATGTCGATTTGGACGCGCACGGGGTCCGCTGACGCGTCTGCGATCGACAGCCGACAGTCGATGGCGTCCTTGTCGCCGATCACCGGCAGGTCAACGCCGGGGATGTTGGCCCATGCGGGAAGGTCGATCAGGTCTTGACCGGTGGCTGCGCTAAAGCCCACCACGCCCACGAGTACAACCACTGCACCGCCGAGCCAACGACGCCGCCGGGACGGGGACTTCTCCTCGTCGAGCGCGCCCGTCCCGTCCGTAGCGTCCGTGCTCATTGGTTTCTAACCGAGCAACTCAAGCGACGTTTCGGCGAGTGTTGACACTTGTTCTTCCCACGCGTCCGGGTCGAAGTCGTCCGACTCGCCCATCGCGCCAGCCCGGTATCGGTCGACAACGCCGTCGAGAATGCACGCCAGACGCCATGTCGCGAAGGCGTGGTAGTAGCCCACATCGCCGACATTGCCGCCCATCTCTTCTTCATAGATCGTCACCACTTCGTTCCGTTCTAGGAATCCATCGGCGAGTGTGGGCGGATCCGTTAGTGCAACAACGGTGTCGCCGGGGCGCGACCAGTAGGTGAGCATTGCTCCGAGGTCGGCGAGAGGGTCGCCCAAGGTGGTGAGTTCCCAGTCGAGGACAGCGAGGACCTTGCCGCTCTCATCGACAATGGTGTTGTCGAGTCGGAAGTCTCCATGAACCAATCGGGCGGGCCCCTGTTCGGGAATGGCGGTATGGAGTTTGTCGAAGGCAAGGTCGATCAGCGGATTGGTTGGCGATTCGGTGGCGTCGACCTGTCCCTTCCAGCGACGCAGCTGGCGTTCGATGTAGCCCGTGCGCTTTGCAAAGTCGCCAAGCCCGACCGAGTCGATGTCGACGCGGTGGATCGCGGCGAGGTTCTTCACGACCGATATGCCCATTTCTCGCCGGGTTGCGACATCGAAGCTCTTTGCGATCTTCGAGTTACGTACGACGGTGCCGTCAACCCAGTCCATGACGTAGAAAGGCGCGCCGTTCACGGCGTCGTCGTCGCAGAGCCCCACCATTGCCGGGACCGGAACATCGGTTGGCCATAGCGCCGACATCACTCGGTGCTCGCGCCCCATGTCGTGAGCGCTTTTGAGAACGTTCCCGGTTGGAGGTCGTCGAAGGGCCCATTGTCCATCGGCTTGGTCGGTGACGTGAAATGTCAGGTTCGAACGGCCGCCCGCGATCTGCTGGAACGAGAGCGGGGGAGTGATCGTGGCTCCCTGGGCACCGAGCCGTTCGGTCATCCAGTTGGTCACGGCGTCGACATCGATGCCCGCAGGTGTTTGTTCCCCAGCGTTGTTCCCCATGGCGAAAGGCTAGAGCACCGTGCTCGCGCTCTTCCCCTCAGGGCGATACGCTCGCGGCTGTTCCAAATGGCGCCAAGGAGTCCTGATGGCCGATGTAACCGACGCAACATTCGAGGCCGATGTAAT
>CAZMYN010000017.1:0-122 GCA_964570495.1 uncultured Acidimicrobiales bacterium
CGGAGCTCGCGGAGCGGCCGTGAGTGTTGGGGTGGGTTCTCGACCGGAAGTGTCGCGGGTTGGGTGGAGCGGAGCTCGCGGAGCGGCCGTGAGTGTTGGGGTGGGTTCTCGACCGGAAGTGT
>CAZMYN010000017.1:222-13205 GCA_964570495.1 uncultured Acidimicrobiales bacterium
CGAGCGAGATAAAGAGAAGATGTCAATGTGCACTGAGGGGTGAACCAGGGGAGTAACTTGCACCTGATGGTTTCGATCGACCCCAAAGGGGTTCCCAAACATGTTGCCTGCGTAATGGATGGCAACGGCCGCTGGGCAGAGCAGCGCGGGCTGCCTCGAATCGAGGGCCACAAGATGGGCGAGCACTCGCTCATTGAAACAATCGAAGGCGCACTCGAGCTGGGTATTGAATGGCTCACCGTGTACGCGTTCAGCACCGAGAACTGGAAACGGCCTCCCGACGAGGTGAAGTTCCTTATCGGGTTCAACGAAGACATTTTGCAGCGCCGCCAAGACGAGCTGCACGAGATGGGCGTGCAGATCCGCTTTGTCGGGCGAACCGACTGGCGGGTGCCTAAGCGGCTCACCAAGCGGATGAACGAAGCTCGCGAGCTCACGAAGAACAATCGCAAGCTCGTGTTCACGATCGCGTTCAACTACGGCGGTCGAGCCGAGATGGTCGATGCGGTGAAGAGCATGATGAAGGCCGGCGTATCACCCGAGAAGGTGAACGAGAAGATGATCAGCCGTCATCTCTACGATTCACAAATGCCCGAGGTCGACCTGATGATCCGCACGTCCGGAGAGTTCCGCACGTCGAACTTCTTGTTGTGGCAACTCGCCTACTCCGAGATGGTTTTCACCGACACTCTCTGGCCCGATTTCAACCGCACGCACCTGTTCGATGCGGTGCACGAATTCCAGAACCGCACGCGCCGCTACGGGGGCGTCACGGCGTGAGCCGCGAGCGCTCGGTTGGTCTGTACCGCGACAATGCGGTTGTCCTGCGCACCTGGAAGCTCGGCGAATCGGACCGGATCGTCAGCCTCATGACCCAGCAGAACGGCAAGGTCCGTTGCGTTGCCAAGGGCGTCCGCAAAACGCGCAGTCGCTTCGGTTCTCGTGTCGAGCCGACCAACCACCTTCAAGTGCAGCTCTACCGAGGCAAAGGCGAGCTTCACACCTTGACCCAGGTCGAGAGCATCGACCGCTTCCCGGTGCTCCGCTCCGACCTCGAATTGTTTGCCCGTGCGTCTTCGATGCTCGAAGCCGTCGAAGTCGTTGCCCAAGACCACGAACCAAACGAGAAGCTCTACACCATGTTGGCGCGGGCGCTACACACCGTCAGCGAATCGGACAGTCACTTGGTTGTCGCCGGGTTCTTCTTGAAGTTGCTCGCGGTCGAGGGCCTGGCCCCGTCGATCGACGTCTGCGTCCTGTGCGGCTCCGATAGCGACCTCACGCACTTCTCGATCGTCGACGGTGGTGCATCGTGCGGCTCATGTCGGACGGGTTTCCCGCTGAGTGTCGATGCCTCTGCGCTCTTGCACCTGGCGCTACGAGGGCAAATGGGCGCTGTTCTCAACCAAGCCCCGTCGCCAGCCACACGCGAGTTCGACTCGCTGGCCCAGCGTCTGCTCGAACACAACCTTGAGCGTCGCCTCCGCTCATCGACCGTGCTCGAACAAGCGTAGGTATAGATAGCCTCATTCGAATGAGTGAGACCCCAGATTCCGAACTATTCGACAAGATCGTCAACCTGTCTAAGCGCAGGGGGATCGTGTTCCAGTCGGCGGAGATCTACGGCGGTTTCCGCTCCACGTACGACTATGGCCCCATCGGCGTGCTGTTGTTGCGCAACGTCAAGGATCAGTGGTGGCGTTCGATGGTGCAGATGCGCCACGACGTTGTCGGCCTCGACGCGGCGATCCTTTCGCCTCCCGCTGTCTGGGAAGCCTCGGGTCACCTCGCGAACTTCAGTGACCCACTCGTCGATTGCACCGAGTGCAACACCCGGCACCGTCTCGACAAGCTCGAAGACGAGAACGTGTGCCCGGATTGTGGAGCTGAGGGCTCCTTTACCGAGCCGCGTGCATTCAATCTCATGTTCAAAACCCACGCTGGTCCGGTCGAGGGTTCAGGTCACGAGGTCTACCTTCGACCCGAAACCGCGCAAGGCATGTTCGTCGACTTTATGAACGTGCTGAACACCAGCCGTAAGAAGCCGCCGTTCGGCATTGCTCAGATCGGCAAGAGTTTCCGCAACGAGATCACGCCGGGCAACTTTGTCTTCCGTACCCGCGAGTTCGAACAGATGGAGATGGAGTACTTCGTTCCTCCAGCCGAAAGCCAGCAGTGGTACGAGTACTGGAAGGCCGAACGGATGGCCTGGTATCTCGATCTCGGCATGCCCGAAGACGCCATTCGTATGCGTGAGCACGACGCGGATGAACTCAGCCATTACAGCTCGGGCACCGCCGATGTTGAGTACAAGTTCCCGTGGGGCTGGGACGAACTCGAAGGCGTTGCAAACCGCGGCGACTACGACCTCACCCAGCACGCGAAGCACAGTGGCCAGCGCATTGAGTACTTCGACCAGCAGGCCAATGAGAAGTGGATTCCCCACGTGATCGAACCTGCGGCGGGGGCCACCCGTACGGCGTTTGCGTTCCTGCTTGCCGCCTACGACGAAGAGACCGTCAACGACGACACCCGCACGGTGCTACGCCTCGACCCTCGTCTGGCGCCCTACAAGGTGGCCGTGTTGCCGTTGTCGAAGAAGGACACGCTTACACCGACGGCCCATGAGGTCTTCGACCTCGTGAAGGGCCGCTGGATGTCGGACTACGACGAGACCCAGTCGATCGGCAAGCGCTACGCCCGCCAAGATGAAATCGGCACCCCGTACTGCGTGACGGTCGACTTCGACACGCTCGAAGACAAGGCAGTGACGGTGCGCGAGCGCGACAGTCGTGAACAGGACCGCGTCGCGATCGATCAGCTCGTCAACTACCTGAGCGAGCGCCTCCCCAACTAACCCTCACACCTCCAAAATTCCTGCATCTACCCACACATATGGTGGGTAGATGCAGGAATTTTGGAGGGCAGGGTCAGTAGGTGGTGGGGGCCATGGATTGGTCGGCGGGATCGAGGCTGGGCATGTACACGTGGCAGTCCGGGCTGTGCGGCCATGCCACCCACGTGAGCGCTGGCTCGGCACCGGTGTGCATTGCATGGGATTCGTGTGGTCGGTGAACAATGACGTCGCCGGGGCCGACCTGACGCCAGCTGTCGCCAACCTGCCAGTCGAGCGTGCCACTGATGACCCCGTAGATCTCGGGAGCTTCATGATGGTGAGCGGGGTAGATGACGTTGGGCGCTTGGAGCGTGAAGCCCGCCAGCAGCGAAGTGTCGCCAAGCGCGGGCTCATAGCCTCGAAACGTCGGGCCTGCGAGCAGCTGGAAGCTGTAGTGCTGCTGAAAGGCATCGAGTCTGCTTGAGGGCTCGAGGTTTTCATACGAGCGAAGCCACGGCAGGTTCGTGCTGGCGGCGAGCAACAAGTGCGCGAGGTCGTTCCAGGGTCCGGTGCAGGCGATGACCGCGGGCTCAAGCCACTGCGCGACTGTTGGGTTGGTGATGGCGCGAACGGGCTCGGAGGGCGGCAATTGGGCTAGTCGAGAGTCGAGGTCTCCAAACATGGGCGCCTCGGAGTGCTCGCCGAGCACAGCGGCGACGATCGAGGCAAGTTCACTGGCGAGGGCATCGACGGAATCGGGCATTGCGAAACACTAACTTCGCCACAGGTTT
This sequence comes from uncultured Acidimicrobiales bacterium, assembly GCA_964570495.1. Lineage (GTDB taxonomy): Bacteria > Actinomycetota > Acidimicrobiia > Acidimicrobiales > SHLQ01 > SHLQ01. Next base: position 3,850 of record CAZMYN010000017.1, read on the forward strand.
GGCGTTGCCAGATCTGGGCCCAATTTCCTCGCATGACCAAAGGTCAGACGAGCGCAGTAGCTTGGCCATATGGGCATCGTGGACGAGGACGTCGAGCGGGTCCGTCAATCGACGGACATCGTAAAGCTCGTAACCGAGCACACCCAGCTCAAGCGGGTGGGGCGACGCTGGTCAGGGCTGTGCCCGTTCCACAACGAAAAGACCGGCTCGTTCTCGGTCAACGCCGAAGAGGGGTTGTACCACTGCTTTGGCTGCAAGAAGTCTGGCGATTCGATCACCTTTGTGCGCGAGCTCGAACATCTCGATTTCCCCGGCGCGATCGAGCATTTGGCCCGGCGTGCGGGCATCACGTTGCGCTACACCGATGCCAACGAAGGAGCAGCACGCACCCGCAAGAAGCAACTCATGGGCCACGTCGGCAAGGCCGTCGAGACTTACCACGAGCATCTCTTGTCGCACCCCGACGCTGGCCCCGCACGCGACTATCTGCGCCAACGTGGATTCGATGGCGAGATGGTGCGGCGCTACAAGGTCGGATTTGCACCCGAGGGTTGGGATTTCTTGGCAAAGAAGCTGCGAATCAACGACAAGGATCTTGTCGATTCGGGCCTCGGCAAGATGAACAGCATCGGCAAGCAAATGGACTGGCAGCGCGGTCGCATCGTGTTCCCTGTCTTCGACGAACGCGGCGATGCCGTGGGCTTTGGTGGGCGCATCATGCCCGGGGGAGAGGGCGCCAAGTACATCAACAGCCAAGAATGCGCCGTCTACTCAAAGAGCCGAGTGCTGTACGGGCTCAATTGGGCGAAGGAACACATTGTTTCGAGCAGTGAGGCCATCATCTGCGAGGGCTATACCGACGTCACGGGCTTTGGGCGTGCGGGCATTCACACCGCCGTTGCGACCTGTGGAACCGCGCTCACCGACGACCACTTGAAACTCCTCAAGCGCTTCACCAACCGCATCGTGCTCGCCTTTGATGCCGACGACGCTGGCAAGGCCGCGGCGGATCGGGTCTTTGAATGGGAACAGAAGTATGAGATCGAGGTGCTCGTCGCTGACCTGCCCACCGGTGTAGATCCCGACGACTTGTCCCGCGAGGACCCTGAACGATTGCAGGCCTCGATCACCAAGGCGCTGTCATTCTTGGAGTTTCGTCTGGAGCGCGAGCTGGCAAAGCACTCCATGGACACGATCGAACATCGCGCCCGTGCTGCCGAGGACGCGCTCGCAATTGTGGCCCAACACCCCAACGCGTTGGTTCGAGATCAATACGTCATGACGATCGCTGACCGGTGCCGCATGGATGCCGACCGTCTACGGGAAATGGTCAGAAACCCACGACAGTCACCGCGCGGGCGGCTGGTGGCTGAAGCGCCGCAGCTTCCCATGCCCCAACGCGGCAGCGATCACGTTGAGGACCAGGCGCTACAGCTTGTCGCTAGCGGCGACACCGACACGTCGGGCGTTTTCTCCGAGGTGCTGTTCGTGACGCCGATGCGGCGAGAAATTTACCGAGCACTGACCACAGCGGCCTCGGTGCGCGAAGCTGTAGACATGCTCGGTGCCGATGAAGGCAACCTGCTCATTGAGTTGGCGGCCTCCCCAGACGATGATCTCGACGCGGCCGCGGTCGCGTCCCGGTTGGTTGGTCTTGCTGCGGATCGTTTGGCCAAAGAGCTCGAAACTCACGCTCGGGTCACCGGCGAAGTCGAGGAACTCTTGCCCGACGTCAGGTTCTTGCGTCAGTGGGTCATCGACCTGCGTGAACCCACGACCGATCTAAGCGAACTGATGCCCCTCGCCGACTGGATCGCCACGCGCGAAGACGTGCAGGTCGGGCAGCCACATGAATGAGGCGGCCAAACCCTCCGACCGCGACGAGCTCGGCGCTGCTCGCGCACGACGCGAACGAACGCATGCGCTGTCTGGCGAGCGAACGGCAGGTTCCACCGATTCAACGCGGGTGTATCTCAAAGAGATCGGGCGAGTGCCGCTGCTGACCGCAGCTGAAGAAGTTCGAATCGCCGAGAAGGTAGCGACGGGAATGAAAGCCGAGGAGGAGCTCGCGCTTCACGCTGCGGCCGAAACGCTCGACTCGATCGAGCCGTCGCGCCGGTCGCTTCTGGAACGGCGCGTTCGCGCCGGTGACCGGGCAAAGGGCGACCTCACCCAGGCAAACCTGCGTCTCGTCGTGTCGATCGCCAAACGCTACGGCGGCCGCGGCATCCCGCTGCTCGACCTGATCCAAGAGGGCAACCTTGGCCTGATGCGAGCGGTCGAGAAGTTCGATCATCAAAAGGGCTTCAAGTTCTCGACCTATGCCACCTGGTGGATACGCCAAGCCATTACCCGAGCGATTGCCGATCAGGCCCGAACCATTCGGATCCCGGTTCACATGGTCGAAGTCATGAGCCGTGTGCGTCGCGAGCAGCGGCGTCTCACCCAGGAACTGGGACGCGAGCCAACGATGGACGAACTCGCAGAGTGCTGCGACCTGACTGCGCAACGGGTCGAGGAACTGCTCAAGATCTCCCAAGATCCGCTGTCGCTCGACACGCCAGTCGGGACAGAAGAAGACACGAGCCTCGCCGATTTTGTCGAGGATTCCCAGGCTGTTCGCCCAGCCGATGCAGCGACCCGCAAAATGCTTGGGGTCGAAATGAAACAAGTACTCGGGCAGCTCTCACCACGCGAACAAGAAGTGGTGCGTCTGCGCTTTGGTCTTGACGATGGCCGTCCTCGGACTCTTGAGGAGGTCGGCCGGACCTTCGGTGTGACCCGCGAACGCATTCGCCAAATCGAAGCCAAGACGCTCGCCAAGCTCCGCCACCCGCAGCGCAGCGAGCACTTGAAGGGCTACCTCGTCGATTGACCCCGTGGTCGCCAAAGAGCTGGTTCAGTCGCCGACCCAGCGGTAGGCAACCCAGGCTCATCTTGAGGTAAAGAGGAAGCGCAAAGGCCGCCCGTATGGACGGCCTTGGCATTCTTGCTCCGCGGGTTGGGATCGAACCAACGACCTGCCGATTAACAGTCGGATGCTCTGCCAGCTGAGCTACCGCGGATTGCTTGAGTTGTTAGCTCGGTAAAGGGTAGCAGCGATGCCAAGATCTCGAACCCATTCACGGGACCAGATCTTGTGTGTGCAGAGACAGCCAGCTACGCCGATGGCGCATACACTCAAGTGCTTCGGGGGCCCGTAGCTCAGTGGTTAGAGCAGGCGACTCATAATCGCTCGGTCGTGAGTTCGATTCTCACCGGGCCTACTTATTTCGGACCGGACCAAAAGGCCCATTCGGCGAGGCCCAAGTGTGGTCGAATTTTTATACGTGAGCGATGTTTCAACAACGGTCGAACGCCCCCGTAAACCAAGTGAAATTGACTCGGATTCGCGATCTTGGGGGGATAGCCCACGGATAGCGATCGCGATCCGCGCTGTTGTGTTTCTGCTGCCCATCCTCTTGGCTTTTCTCGTCACGCTCGCGGTCGCCAAGATCTGGAGCGCACCATCGACCGTTCCCGGTGCGCTCGCCCGTTTCGTGGTCCTTGGCATCATCGCAATCGTCGTAGCTTCTCTCGCCGACCGTGGGGCGCGTCGATTCCTTCCGCTGGCAGCGCTGTACCGGTTGTCGCTCGTCTTTCCTGACCGAGCCCCCTCCCGCTTTGCCATCGCATTGCGCTCCGGCAACACGAAGCTGATCGAACAGCGACTTGCCGATTTAGATTCCGGCGGGTTCGTGGGCTCGGAGGCCGACGCAGCAATGCTGATCGTCGAGTTTGCGGGAGCGCTGAGCGAACATGACCGTTTGACCCGCGGTCACTCCGAGCGAGTGCGTGCTTTCACGGCTCTCATTGCCGAGGAGATGGGCCTCAGCGAAGAGGACAGCAACAGGCTGCAATGGGCTGGACTGATCCACGACGTGGGCAAGCTTCGAATCCCACAAGAAATCCTGACCAAGCCCGGACGCCTGACCGACGAAGAGTTCGACATCATCAAGACTCATCCCGCTGAGGGTATGACTCTGGCCGAACCACTGGCTGAGTACCTGGGCGACTGGATTGGTGCGATTGGCGAACACCACGAACGCTTTGACGGAAACGGGTACCCACAGGGACTCGCTGGCAATGACATCAGCCTCGGCGGACGAATCGTCGCCGTCGCCGACGCCTACGACGTAATCACCGCCGCCCGCTCGTACAAGAAGCCATTGCCCCCTGCCTATGCTCGACAAGAGCTCGCAGACAACGCTGGCACCCAATTCGATCCGGCCGTGGTTCGAGCGTTCCTTGGGATATCGATCGGTCGCTTGCGTCGTGCAATGTGGCCGCTCTCGTGGGCTGTGCAAGTTCCCTTTATTGGTACAGCCATCACCACGCCGCTCGCTCAGACCGTCGCTGCCACGGTCGTGACGCTGGCTGCAGCAACCGGAGCAACGGCGGCGACGGGCGGGTTTGAGCCGCTCGAATCGCCAGATGCGATCGCCTTCGTCGAACAAGAAGAGGTTGCTGCGCCCGTCGAGGAGTCCCCGGTCGAGCAAGGCGAGGTCGTAGTCGCCCAAGACGCTGACACTTCTCAAGGTGAGGTAACGGTTACGAGCCTTCCGAACCCGACGGGGCAAGAAGTAGCGCCCGCACCGACGACCGTGGCGCCTATTGATGAGCGGGAGTTGGACTCCACGCCAACCACGACGACACAAGCACCGACCGACGGCACCACCACCACCACGAGCGTTGTATCCTCACCGCCGGAGCGAGCTCCCATCACCACGACGCCGACCACGGTTGTGGCAGCGCCCCAGCCCAATGTGACGACGACGACTACCAGGCCTCGCGTAACAACGACGACTACCAGGCCTCGCGTAACAACGACGACTACCAGGCCTCGCGTAACAACGACGACTACCAGGCCTCGCGCAACCACCACCACAACCACGACGACCACCACGACTCCACCGACCACCACTACCACGGGGCCGGGTCGAGACTGCTCTGATGCCTTGAGTGGAAACGGTCAGCTCCAGAACGCCGACCTGCGAAATTGCGACCTCACCAACACGTCCTTCTACAACGCCGACTTCAGAGGAGCCGATCTGACCGGAGCGATGTTCCAGGACGTCACGTTCAATCGAGGGCTCTATGAAGGAGCGATCTTCGACAATACGACGATGGAACGAGTGAACTTCATTGAGTTAGATCTGAACAATGCGAGCTTTGTTGGGGCCGACATTGAGACGACCGGCTTCCTCAACGTGAACCTTACGAATGCCCGATTCAACCGCGCCACGATTACCGACGTGGCAATGAACGCAACTTTGGTCGATGCCAACTTCAGCGATGCGCGGCTAACCCTGGTCGGGTTCGACGGCTCCGACATGACGAACGCGAACCTGACCGATACCGTCGTCGAGGCAATCTTCAATCACGCGAACGTCACTGGCGCGAGATTTACCAATGCCCAGTTCACGAACTCGCAGTTCTACGGGGCTACGGGTACTCCGTCAGGAGCGGCGACAGCAAGCTACGACAACGTGCTTTGCACGACCGGCATCTGGGCGAGCGCTAACTGCTGGTAGCTAGAAGGCGAGAACACTCGCGATGATGATCATCGCGATGAAGGTGACAACTCCCAAAGCCAAGAAGGGGAGGAGTTGAGCGTCGAGATCGCGCTCTACCGCGACAGCCGCGGTGCCCTCGTCGGGAATGATGGTCAGGTCGTCCGCCGACGCCTGAATGATCTCGTCGTCGGTTGAAACCTGCTCGTGCGAGGTCTCAAGATCGACTGGTGTTGCGAGTGACACGCTGTTGCTCCTAGCCGGCGCCAATGGAGATCCGCTATCTCCGTTTCCGGTACGACTATTAAGCTACTTTGTGATCGCTGAGCGTGACGATGATTTGTCGTGATGTCACTTGATTGCAATGAAAGGGAAACCCTTTGGACCCATTTGCACCCAACGTGGCCATCCGTTGACCCCAAGTCTGGGTAAGTAGTGACCGTCGACACCCCACAAGTGGGGTCGCTCACTCTAGGTCAGGCCTTCACCAAGCCACACGACAGCGCGATCGAGCAGGTAGTCGCTCACGGCATGGCAGCGGTCGAGAACATCGCAGAGGTCGTCTTCACCCAGGTAAATCCGAGCTAACGGAAGCTCGACCCTCGCGACGACATTGAGGCTTCGCTCGGGGGCGTCGGTGACCGCGGCGAAGCCATCGACAGCGCTGATGTCGAGGGGCAGGTCGGGGCCTCCGACTCCAGCGAGTTCGGTAGCCAGAACCAAAAGGTCGGGCCCGTTGACAAGCGGGGGGAGACTCCAGGTAAATAGCAGCGGGAATCGGAGGTCTTCGGAGGGAGGTTGAGCTGGGTCGGCGAGTGAGTAGACCTCATCTTCGAATGCCAACATCATGCGCGGGTCGATCTCGAGCGATAGGTGAAGGTCGAGGGGGCCGCCACAGGCGTGTTCAGGATGCAGGTCAACCTCGAACGCTTGTCGCATCGAGTAGGTCTCCACGAAGTGCCGCTCATCATGAACATGGAACCCGTGATGGGTCGCATGATCCTTCAGGTCGGTGATGAAGCCTGCGATGTCAATAATTGCCAAGGCGTAGGTCCTTGTGGGCGCCGGTTGATAAGCCAAGGTCGCCTTCGGGCAACCGACCGCAGGCTACCGTGTCGTGCGGCGCCGAGCATATTGCGGCGTTTCGTGAGGTCGTTGTCGAAGCGAGGAAAACCCGTGAGCGATGTCGAAGGACTCCAGAATCTGCTTCGCTCCGTCACCGAGGATGCCGTTGCTCGCCTGGCAGCGATAGGCGACCGGCGAATGGCCGGCGAGCGGGGCGGCCAGTACGCGCTCGATCTTGAAGTCGACGGCCCCATGGTCGAAGCGCTCCTCGATGCAGGCCTCGGCGTGCTCTCCGAAGAGGCAGGAGTGATCGAGCAAGATCGGGAACTGATCGCCGTTGTGGACCCGGTCGATGGGTCGACCAATGCGTCCCGAGGGATTCCGTGGTTCGCGACCAGTATCGCAGTGGTCGACGACGAGGGTCCGCTGGTGGCGCTCGTGGAGAATCACGTGACCGGAGAGCGCTTTGAGGCAGTCCGAGGCGGCGGGGCGAGCCGCAACGCAATACCGATGACGAAACCAACGCCAGGTCCGATCTCGGCGGGTGTCGTCGGCATCAACGGAGTAGCGCCAGCGGATCGGCCCTTCGCTCAGTTCCGAACTCTCGGAGCATCGGCGCTCGACATTAGCTATGTGGCACTCGGTGCGCTCGACGGGTACATCGACTGCGACGAGGAAGCGCACGGCGTATGGGACTACCTCGGCGCATATCTGGTGTGCCGCGAGCTCGGCGTACCGATCGTCGATGCGTTCGATCGCCCACTGATCCACCGTGATCACGCCGCGCGTCGAACGCCCGTCGTTGCCCACGACCTCGACACCCTCGAATTGTTGAAGAAGTTACGCCTGGGCGCGTAGCGCTGGATTCGCGGTATCGCGCCGCTTGGTCGCAACCACACCAATTTCGTCTCCGGCATAGTTGCGCCACAGATGATCGACCCGGAGGCCAGCGCTCTCACAGAGGGCAACGAGCGATCCGGCGCTGTACAAGAAGAGATGCTCGGCGGGTCCAACGAGAGGGGAGGCCATCCCCGCGTGCTCGAACGATGCCCCTTCGGCGCTAACCGTGTAGATCACGAGCCTGCCTCCCGGCACGAGCGCCTCGGCTGCCAGAGAGCAAAAGTGATCGGGGTGACGAACATGTTCGAGCGACATCTCCGAGATAACTGCGCCGTAGGTTCCGCCGAGTGAGTCGGCATGATCTGCGTTCTCGACCCACACATCGAGACCTCGCTCTTTGCCGTGTTCGATCGATGCCGGGTTCACATCTGTGCCGCGGACCGTCCAGCCACGTTCGCTGGCGCGCTGGGCGAGGTTGCCCCCGCCGACACCGAGCTCGAAGAGGTGGGGCGAAATCGGCTTTGCGGGTTCGGCGTGGTCGAGAACAGCGTCGATATGGGTGAGCAGTTCGGGTGTCAGTTGTTGGGAAGGCAGATACTCATCGGAGAAATAGCGCTCGGAGTAACGGATGAGCGTTTGCTCTTCGGCAGGGCGAGGGCTGGTCAGGACCAGTTGGCACTGCTGACAAGTGACCATGGTCAGGTGCTGGCGGGCACCCGCAGTTCGAAAGTCTGTACTCGCACATGCCGGACAGCTCCCGACGTGCTCGCTACCAACAATCGTCCCCGGTGACGGAAGCTTCGGAAGTTCGACCCACGATCCGATTGGCTCTCCCGCTATATGAAGACGCGCTCGGCGGGCTCCCGAAGCAGCAGCGTGATCGAGGGTGAGCTCAAAATATGACCGTTGCCCGTTGGCTCGATCGGGGTGAGTAAAGAAGTGGCTCACCTCTCGGAACCGCGGAGGGGAGTTGTCGCCGGAGTCGAGTTCGATCACGACGTCCGCCGCGTCTGGAGCGACGCCCTGAAGCAGCGCAATGTCGGCAATGGCTGACGCTCGTAGCTCAGCGGTCACCACCGACGCGTCGGGGCCATGCCACTCGCGATAGCGCATTGCATCCCCCACGGTGGCCGCCGTTGCCGAAACAGCAGTGTGTCGTGGCGTCAGTCGACGGGCCGCGGCAATGGCCGGGCGAATTCGCTTGAGCAGCGCTGGGGGAATGTAGTTGGCGATGGCGCGAAGCCCTGACACGCCGCTGACGCTAGTCGTGCTGGCGTGTTATGCGAACAGTTCCTCAGGATCTTTCGACTGAAGGATGAGCGCAGCGCCCAGGATTACCAAGCCGGAGGCGATGAGCGAGATGCCCAAGCTTCGTCCTGGACCCGTTACGGCAAGTTGAGGAGCGTCAGCGGTCTGAACCGCAGCCTGCACCTCGGCCGTTGCGACCGTGGTCGCTGCTGCTGCTGTCGTTGGTACGGGAGCGATCGTGGTGAGAGTCGTTACCTCGTCATCTGCACCGTCGACGCCATCAACTGCGCCAGCGACGTCGGAGTCGACCGCCGCCTCGTCGCAGATCGCGTCGACGTCGTCTGCTGCGATGGCGTCGATGCCAGCGATGACCTCGGAGGTGACGTCTGCGTCGTCGCAGATCAGGTCGGCAACCGCATCGGCACCTTCGTCACAGACCGCATCGATGTCGTCGGTGATCCCAGAATTCGCTTCGTCGCACACCAGGTCGACGATCCCTTCGATGCCGTCTACACCGTCACCGACGTCGGAGGTGGGGTCGACTGCGTCTGCGCCGTCTGCGCCGTCTGCGCCGTCTGCGCCGTCTGCGCCGTCGGCTGGGTCGTCGCATACCGTTGCGTCAGCTGCGTCTGTCCCGTCTGCTGCTGCATC
>CAZMYN010000017.1:13305-25163 GCA_964570495.1 uncultured Acidimicrobiales bacterium
CGGTGTCGCAGATTGGGCTTGCGGCGGCGTCTGGGTCGTCGCATACCGTTGCGTCAGCTGCGTCTGTCCCGTCTGCTGCTGCATCGGCTGCGTCTGCGCCGTCGGTTGCGGTGTCGCAGATTGGGCTTGCGGCGGCGTCTGGGTCGTCGCATACCGTTGCGTCGGCTGCGTCGGCTGCGTCGGCCGCGTCTGTCCCGTCTGCTGCTGCGTCTGCGCCGTCGGTTGCGGTGTCACAAACCGGGGGAGTGGCTGCAGCGGGAGCATCGACGGGCGTATGGCTGCCACAGATTGCGGAGATGACCACAGAGTTCTGGCCGGTCTGGGCGCTCGAGTGGACAACCCGCAGGGCATTAGCGCCGTTGGGCAGATCGTGGGATCCAAGATCGGAGGTAACCCACGCCGACAACGTGCCGTCGGGTACATCTGGGGTAAGGCGTGTCACGGCCTGCACGTTCCCGTCGAGCAAGAACTCGATTCGCACCTTCTCGTCGGGCTGAGCGGACAACGTGTCACGTTCGGCGTGGCCGTCGTAGGTGATGACCTCGTCGAGACTGATCGTTCCTGGTCCGAGCGGCGAGATGCTGATCTCAAAGCTGGTCACGAGACCCGGGCCAACTCCCAGACGAGGAACGCCAATGGGGGTACCGTCCGCCTCGAACGCAATGCTCGGGAGGAACGCCGTGTTGTTGCACGACGACAGCGACGGTGGGGCAACAAGCTCATCGCTAGTCCCCGAGCTGGTGGCTGGCACCGTCTCGCCTGCTGCTGGAGTGCTGGCAAGAACCAACACAACCGCGCTCATGATGCACGCGACACCGAGCGCGCGCTTAATACTGGTTCCTACGCCACGAAATGATCGCACAAGATCGCCTCACTTAGTTAAGTATCGATAACTCAGCTTCGAGTCTTGGATACTCCGTGGGCTAGCGCCAAGCCGGGCCGACAGGTGCATCACTTGTGGTCAAACCCGAAAAATGTAGGCCGCGAAAGATTTAGGCAGCTGAATTACGGGAATTCAGCGGTTCGATCGCCTTCGACTCGACCGGACGACCGAAGTGGTAGCCCTGCAGGCTGTCTACGCCCATCTTTGTCAGCATCTCTGCCTGCACCGATGTCTCGACACCTTCGGCGGTGACATCGACGCCGATCAAGTGACCCGTGTCGACGATGAGACGGATGAGCGGATGATCGGAATCTTCAGACATTTCAGCAATGAACGTTTGGTCGATCTTCAGCACATCTACCGGCAAGTTCCTCAGGTGAGAAAGCGACATGTAGCCGGTACCGAAGTCGTCGAGCGCCACGCGAACGCCAGCCTCTCGCAGCAAGCTCAGCTCCCGAGCAGCTGTGGCCAGGTCGGCGAGAAGGGCCGTTTCGGTAACTTCGAGTAGCAGCCGCTTCGGGTCGACGCGGTGAGCGGTGAGCGCATCGAGCACGTCGTCGGTGAGTGTGCCGCTTCCGAGGTGTCGTCCAGAAATATTGACGGCAACCGGCTTGTCGCCAAGGTCGGGCTCGTTCGTCCATTCGGCGAGTTGCCGGGCAGCAGCGTCGAGAACCCATCGGTCGATCCGCGCAATGAGGTTGGATCGCTCAGCGATTGGGATGAAATCGTTCGGGGCAACCATGCCTCGCGTTGGATGGTTCCAACGGATGAGTGCTTCGTAGGAGGTAATGACGTGGGTGTCTGCGGTGACCGACGGTTGAAAGTGGAGCACGAACTGGCCGAGTTCGATTGCGTCATCGAGCGCCTTTTCCATGGTTTCGCGTTCGCGAACTTCACCGCGCAAGTCCTCGTCGCACACCTCGGTGCGGCCCTTACCGAGCGACTTTGCGCGGTAGACAGCAAGGTCAGCATCGCGGAGAAGTTCATCGGCGGAAAGATCGCCGTCGGCGATGGCGATGCCCACACTCAGGCTGGTTTCAAAGCTTCCGCCAGCAAAGGTGACGGGTTCGGAGGCTGCGCTAACGATTCGTCTGGCGAGGTCAAGCGCTTCGTCAATACCCTCCACAGCCTCAGCAATTACGACGAACTCGTCGCCACCCATACGGCCAGCAAGGTCGCCCTGGCGGATCGCCCCAACCAATTGTTTGGCGAGGTGGCGCAAGACGGCGTCCCCGACGTGATGGCCGTGGGAATCGTTGATCATCTTGAAGTCGTCGATGTCCAGAAACAGAAGTGCAAGTGACGATGAAGAGCGTTGGGTACGAGCAATCGCCGAGTCCAAATAGCGGAGAATGGCGTTGCGGTTCGCGAGTTTGGTGAGACCGTCGTGAGATGCCTCGTGTGCGAGCTGTTGCTGGAAGTTCTCGCGCTCGGTCAACGAAGAGGCAAGTCGCGCAACCGCTGTTTGCAGGGACTCACCAATTCCACCGGCTGTGCGCTTTTCGAGAATGGGATCGTCGAGTCGTTCTTCGGCAAGGGCAACGGCCTGGGCTTCGGTGTTGCGCATCGATTCGAGCGCCTGGTTCAACGCTCGGGCCGAGTTGCGAACCTCGCTGGGCCCACGTTTCTCGTCGAGGTGGGTGTCGAGCTTTCCGACGCTCAACTGTTCGGCAGCGTCGGCCATCTCGAGAACAGGGCGTCCTACGAGGGCGACCAGCGCGAGTACGCCGCTGACCACGAAGAAGGCGGCGGCAGCAAGCCACACCACCGTGCGGTTTCGCTCTCCCTGCGCTTCACCAATAGCTTGATTCGAGGCGTCCGTTAGTTCGATGAGGGTCGCGTCAACCACGTCCCAAAGCGCCACCCCAACAGCGTCGGAGCTCTCGAGCGTGCTGTTGAGATCACCAGCGATAGCGAGGAGATTGTTTAGTGCCGCATCTGAGGTATCGAGGGTTGGTTCGTTGAGGCCTTCTTCGACGAATTGCTCAACGGTTTGTTCGTAGCGTTCGCGAAGGTCAACAAATTGCGGGTCGTCTTGTAGCTCTAGCCACAGTTCTCCAGAGCGTTCGTCGGTATCGATGACGCGGCTGACCGCAGCAGCGCGATCGCCGAAGACTCCAACCATTTGGTTGAAGGCGGTGACGTCTTGGGCCGTGGGGGGAACAAAGGCAGCCGTGCGCAACAACGCCCATAGGTCGTACTGTCCCGAGGCAGCGACTTGCATGGCGGCTGTAGCTTCAGCTGAGCGCGCGGCTTTCGCTATCGAGTCGTCGCCTGCGGCTATTGCTGCTTGGCTCACGAGCGACAGTTCGGTTTCGATCGCTGCCTCGACCATGGCGACCAGTTCGTCGAACGAGGCAGAGCCTGTGAGCAGGCCAAGTTCGCCACGATCCGCTCGCTCGCGTGCGTCGACGAGTTGTTGGGCAATCTCGACCGCGCCGACTTCGATGATCAGCTGGTCGACCGCTTCTCGGTCTGCGTCGAGCGACGCGGCGTAGTTCGCTCCCAGAAACTCAGCCACATTCGGTGGCAGGTCCGCAAGCACTTGATCGCCGTCGGTAGCCCACGTCGTCGCACGGATTTCCCTGTCGAGGGCAGGTGTCAAACGAATGAGTGTGTTGAGTCGTTCGCTGCGTTCAGAAACTTCGACCGCGGCGTCGAGTCGTTGTTCGGCTTGCTGCCACTGCGTTGCGGTAATTGCCGCAAGCGGGACCAAAAGGACTGCACCGATGACGCCCAGGAGCACCGTGATGCTGGGAAGTCTGCCTCGGAACATGGTTTTCTATCGACATTTTGGACTCAAAATTGACTGAAAATTGTAGGGCGGGCGCCCTAGCGTGGGATGAATGCGTACCCACGTCGGAATCTATGACGACTTCATAATTGGTCGTCTTGGCAAGGACGAGTGGACCCGGCGATCGAGGCTGCGAACGTTGGGTCGCCCGAGGAACTATTCGACCTTCCCTCGACCGCGGGCGATGCGCCGCTCACGTATTGGACGAAGGATCTGTTGATGTCGACGGAGGCTCGCCTGGATTGGCTTCCGCCGGACATCGCTGCGTTGCCGTGGGAACGCATTCGCGCCTAGCCCCAAACAGCCACAGAGTTGTTCACACTTATTACAAATTCACGACTTGGTAGAAATGGTGGAAAAACGATTGCCCCCACCTCACGCACACCATAGGCTCGCAATTGACTAGAGGAACCGGGGACGGGAGGTGGGGGTCAGAGCAGTCAAGAGCGCAGAAGCGGCCTCAAACTGACTGAGGAACACTGTCATAATTTCGATCTATTCCAAAATGATCAGAACATTTTGATAGGTGTTCGTTCGCTGCAACGTAGCACTTTGGGTGTTGGCGTTGGGCGATGCGTCTTCGTGTCCGCAGAGAGATCTGTGCCGTCGTGGCCCGATCTCAAACGCGCTCTTTGCTAGCTCTGCGCGCCCTCACTCGTGTCCAGTTCTTTCGCCAACCACAGGCTTCTTCGAAGGCCAAGAAGGGAAAAGACACAATGAAGATATATAAGAGGAAAGGGGTGCTGCTGCTCGCCTTGACCAGCCTCCTCTTTGCGTCTCTGGGTGGGGGCACTGTTCTTGCTCAAGAAGCGGAAGGTGGCGAAGACGATGATGTTCGTCCGTCGCCTCCATCGATCGGAGCGGACATCCCCGTTACGTATTTCGGTCCTCCACCTTCATCGGTAGAGCCCGAATTGATTGGTGATCTCCAGCTCCTCAACGCAGGAGTCCTGGACGAGGACGCGGGAACGATTGAGTTGCCGCTCTACTACGGCCAAATTCAGGACAGTGGCGAGAGCGTCTACTACATCGTCACCGACACAACCGACGGCGACACAGCAGATGCACTCGGTCTGAACCACGCACCGAAGTTGACCTTCGCCGATGATGGTCGAGCTGTTCGCGACGCTCGGTACGACCGAGACGGAGTACTTCACTTCGTTGGCGGCGGCGTCGACTTCTCACCAGAGCGAGTCCTCGTTCCGGGCAACGTCGATGATCCGAATGCGCCAGCATTCCCACCATCAGAGTTCAGCCCCGGAGCCGTTGGCGACGAGCTGTACACGCCGTTGGTGAAAATCTCCAACGCTGGAGACCACATCTACAACACCACCACGGTGGCCTTTGATGTAGAAGACGATGACATCGACTTCTGCGAAGGCGACGTTGACTACAGCCTCGTGCACGACTCGGTCGTGTCGATTTGTCCTGGTGAGGGCGCAGAACCTGGCACGGTAACCATCGAGTTGGTTCCTGGTTTCAGCTTCGCCCGTCCAGTGCTGTACATGTCGATGGACGCGAACCACCCGCTTCCAGCAACACTAGAAAAGGCGATCTTCGCCCCTGGGTTGCTCGACATTCAGGTTGGTAGCGACGATTCACTCTTCAGTCCTGTAGAGCGCATCTTTGGCTTTTCCAATGGTCCAACCAATCTGGATGATGGCCGCACCAATCCACAACGCCAAGGATTCGAAAGTGCACTGCGTGGCGAGGGATCAACGTTGAATGTTCTCGGCGGCATCCCAACATTTGCGACCGACTACAGCCCGCTTTGGGACCTAAATGTCGGCGAATGGACCCAGGAGGCGATCGACAACGGCTTCGATGCTCGTCTCACCGAAGAGTTCCAGATTCTGGGATTCGTTCAGCGTGGCTGGATCACCGGCCCCGGTGGTAGCCCCTATGGCTCCAGCGGATTCATCATCAATTGCCCAATCGTGCACCGGTTCTTGTAACCCGTCCTAAGACAAGGAGGAAAACAAATGAAGATTAGAAACATGAAATTTATTCCAGTGCTCCTATTGCTGGCACTGATCGCAGCAGCTTGTACAGCTGTTGGCGCACAAGATGGGCCACCACCAGAAGAGCCCGCCGAAGAACCCGAAGCTGAAGAAAGCACAGCGCTTGAAGAGACGGGTCCCCTCGTAGTCGAAGGCGTTGAATTGCCTGCGACCGTCGGAGGGGCTGCCGCCGAGGCGGTCATTGCTGAAACCGCCGCCAATACACGGGCAACCACCGGTGTTGAAGGCGTCGACATCAACGAGTTGGAGGAGTTGGAGGACGAAGACGATGTTCGACCTTCGCCGCCATCGATTGGTGCTGACGTTCCTGTCACCTACTTTGGTCCGCCGCCGACTTCGGTCAACGAGAACTTCGTTGGTCCGAATCAGCTGTTGACCGCTGGTGAACTCGACGAAGAAGAGGGCACCATTACGTTGCCTCTCTATCAGGGTCGTCTTGCATCGAATGGTCCCAACGGTGGCCGCAACCTTTGGTACATCGTCACGGACACTTCCGATGAGGGCAACGCCGAGGCGTTGGGTCTGAACTTCAGCCCCAAGCTGAACTACAGCAACCTTCCACCAGAGGAAGTCGACTTCTTCACGAGCACTAGTGTGCGCCGGTCGTTCTTCGACCGCGACGGCATCTTGGTGTTCCAGGGAGGCTTTGTTGACTTCTCGCCGGAGCGCTTGGTTGAGGCAGGAAGCACCGATACCAGCGGCACCAACAACCTGCTGGACACCGTGACAGCGATTCCAGGTGCGGTTGGAACCGACGTTGGTGACGCTGATGGCTTCTACAGCCCGTTGACGTTGATCTCCAACGCTGGTGGACATACCTACAACGCTCCTGCAGTGTCGAATGCTTCGGAGAGCACACTTCAGGCAATGTGCGGTGGCGAGATTGACTACGACTTCGTCCATGACTCCGTCGTGTCGATTTGCCCAGGTGACGACGGTGACCCGGGGACGGTGACTCTTGAGCTCGTACCTGGCTTCAGCTTTGGTCGCCCGGTCTTGTACCTGTCGATGGACTCGAACCTTGCAACTCCAGCAGCGCTCGAAGGTGCAATTCACGCCCCAGCGATGAGCAACATTCCTGTTGGTCGTGATGACTCGCTGTTCAGCTCGGTCGAGCGGATCTTTGGATTCACCAATGGTCCGGTTAGTGCCGACAATGACGGTGCCGATCCGCATCGTCAGGGTTTGAACAGTGCAATCCTTGGGGAGGGTTCACCGCTGAACGTTCTCGGTGGAATCCCGACGATCGCCACCGACTACAGCCCCTTGTGGGACCTGAACCTTGGTGAGTGGACCCAGGACGCGATCGACCAGGGAGTCACCAGTCGACTGACCGAGGAATTCCAAATCCTCGGTTTCGTCGAAGATGGATGGCTAACCGGTCCAGGTGGCAGTGCCTATGGCTCCAGCGGCGCCATAATCAACTGTCCAATCGTTCATCGCTTCCTCTAGCGGTTAACGACTAGCACAAGCGCAGATCGCGGCGGCTCGATCTGTGTTGAGGCCGGCAGCGCCCCACACTCTTGCTCCAAATGAGTGTGGGGTGCTGCTAGCTCTGCTACGTCGCCGTCGATTGAAACTGCCAAAGGCCTAACCATGCGAAAATTCTTCACGATATTGCTGTTTCTTGGCACCGCTGCGCTGATATCGGCGTTCATTGCCTTCTTCAGCGTTGACCTCGTAAGTGCCACGCCAGTCGGGTCGAACGTCGACGAAGACATTTCTGAGTTCGACCCATTCGTGGTCTACGACTGGGCAGCCGATGGCTCAGAGTGTGACATCTCTCCCGAGCTGCTCGCAGCGGTAGGGCGGGTCGCATCCAACCATGGCGATCTCGAAAGCTACTCGTTCGCGAAAGACGGAACTCTTGAGCCGCCGTTGTATGGCGAACGCGGCGATGGGGCGCGTCTCAATCTCGCCACTCTCCATGACTCTGACTTTGGTGCGATCGACGCCGATGTCTTCTGGGACCGTCCGGTCGGACCGTTCCAAATTCTTCCAGTGTCGTGGCACTTCTACGGACTCGACGGGAACGCCGATGGCTCGATCGATCCGCAGAACCTTTGGGACGCGTCAGCGTCTGCAGCGAACTTTCTCTGCCAGAAGGGAGCTGGCACTGGTGGCGATGAAGACGTTGCCATCCGCATCTACACCGGAAGTGACAAGTTGAGAGACCTTGTCCTCGAGCACTATGAGCAATACCGAAGCACGCCCGCACAGGTCAACGCGGTGGTCCCTGTCGTCGAGGCCGACGACGAAGAGTCAGATGACGCTAACGAGCCCGACGAGACTGAGTTCGAGGAGGCGGACGACCTTAGCGAGACTCAATCCGACGAGACGGATGACGCCGATGAGCCTGAGCGCCAGCTGGAGGTCTCGCTGTCGAGCGGCGAAGAGTTGGTAGGTGACTGGAACGGTGATGGCACCAAGACTGAGGCGACTTGGGTGATCGATGATCAGCTATTTGTTCTTCGTTCTGCGACGGCAAAGGTGATCCCGCTGGATTCCAACGGACGCCCCTACGGCGCTCAGATACACATAGGCGACGCGCTCCAGACGACACCACTAGTTGGTGATTGGAATGACGATGGCTTCGACTCGATCGCAATTCGACGTGAACTTGACGATGACACTCATGTCGTTGAGTTCTTTGACCGGTTTGCACGAATCGAGATGGAAACCATCTTTATCGAGCCGGACGATGATCTCGATGCGATCTTGTCTGCTCTACGCGGTGAGGAGCCCGAAGCGACAGCTGTAGACCTCGACTCCGACACCGACGAACGGTCTGATGGTGGCCAGAGCGAGGTCGACGGAGCAGTTGACCCCCAAACCGGCAACGACATCGAGTTGGTACGGGTCGAAGGCATCTTGGTCAACGTCATCGTTGCCGACAGTGTTGCAGCGATGATCGATGCCGCCGCCGACGACGGCATCACTCTTCAGGGGTGGGGATGGCGTAGCCACGCCCGCCAAATCGAACTGCGCGAAGCGCACTGCGATGACGTTTGGACTTCGCCCCCAGCAACGTGTTCGCCGCCAACGGCAATTCCAGGAACTTCCCGCCACGAGACGGGTGTCGCGATCGACTTCCACAACGGAACGAGTGTGCTGAACGCGCGTTCACCAGAGTTCCGGTGGCTTTCTGAGAACGCTGGCACCTATGGCTTCTTCAACTTGCCGTCAGAACCGTGGCACTGGTCAATCGACGGGCACTAGGGCCGCGAAACGGACCTGGCGAGGCAACAACGCTGTCTGTTCAGTCGCCGCGTTCGTCTAATCGGATCTTGGAGCCATGGCCGAGACGAAGCGAGCTCTCGTCGGTAGCGTTTCGCGGTGGCTGATGAGCTGAGCGACGAAGACCGGCGGCTCGCTGCTGCCGGCGATCTCAACGTGCTGGCGATACTGATGTTCGTTGGATCGGCGGCCTTTGCCGGACTCAACTTCTGGATCGGCACGATTGGCTGGATCGCTGCACTCGCTACCGCGACCTCGACGCTTGGCACTGCGATTGGCCTGCTCAATCGCAACGAGGTGATCGCGGCGTTTGTGAAGATTGGTTTCGGGGTGAGCGGGCTTGCTGCGCCCGTATTTGCTGTTGGCGGTTTGGTGCTCGGCTTGTTCGGGTTCACCTGGGGGTGGGCGGTTCTGGGTGGCGCGGTCCTGTACTTCGGTTTCTCGCTGCTCGGCCTAGAAATTCTGCGCCGCGCCGAGGAGACCGGCGCGATCGACACGTACTGACCCCGCTGGGGTGCGGTCCCCCTTACCGGGGGAGCCGCCGCTGCATACGGTTGTCCCATGAACGAACCAGCCGGACCCGACAGTTATGTCCGAACCCTCGGAGTGTCGCTACTCACCGCTCTCGCGGGAGCGTGCACTGGGCTAGTAGTTGCGTTCCTCTTTGTTGAGCATCCCGTCGGAAGGTCGTGGGTCGAGACCGAAACTCAGAACCTGTCCTTGGTGCCGTCTCTGGCTTTGCTGGCGGGTACGGTCCTGGTCATGGTGCCTGCGATCGCTGTCGCCTCGACTATCCGATCGCCACGAACCCTGGGTCGGAGCCTGGCGATCAGCCACGGCATCGTCATGGTGCTGGCGTGGTACGAGGCCGAGACCGTCGTGAGCTACTTCAACTGGACCTTCATCACCTATCCAGTCTTGTGGCTTCTGGCCGTCAGCGTCGTGAAGGTCATCAGCGTGGTCGTGAAGTGGTGCCTAAAGAGCGACAACCCTCCTAAAGCCAACGAGCCTGCAAGCGAGGCCGCGGGGTTGGGTATCTCGGTTTGAACGACGTTCAATACGTCAGACGCTCTCGGCAAGCTCGGAGGCGAGCCTGTCGAGCTTGTCGGTCGACCACTTGCTGGGGTTGAGGCAGACATCGATTCCGGCGTCGTTGATCGCCATGGCGAGGCGACCCGCCGCTGCGGTGGGATCACTATCGCCGTATCCGTGCGTCAGGGGCTTCCCCAAGTGGTGCAGTCGAATCCGCTTTGGTCAATCTAGGTCACTTCGATTTCGAAGGTGATTGTGTTGTCTTCGGGTGTGAGTTCGGTGAGTTCGTTCAGTTCGAACTCTGACATGCCATTCGTAGCTGTGGCTTCGACGACCACAACATCACCAACGGCAAACTCAGAACCCGGCTCGATAACCAATTCAACCGCCAGTTCTGCCGGTTCCTCTTGGCTTAGCTCGTCGGCAACGAAACATCGGACTGTGCCTGAGCCTTCACCGCAACCGCCACCAACAAGTAGCACCCCATCGGGCAACACCAAGTCAACAGAAATGAGCTGAGCGGAACTTGCGACCGCGACTTGAACATCGACCTCAAAGGGTTGACCGATCACAGCGTTCGCTGGGGCCTCACCGAAAATCGTCAACTCACGAGCTATCAGGTTCGCTTGGTCGATAGCAGCTTCTTCCTCTTCGCTTGCACCATCAGACTCGGCATTCCCAGTTTCGTTGGGGCCCGCCAGGACGATTTCGAAGGTGGTTGTGTTGTCTTCTGGTGTGAGTTCGGTGAGCTCATTGAGTTCGAACTCTGACATGCCATTTGTAGCTGTGGCTTCGACGACCACAACATCACCAACGGCAAACCCATAACCCGGCTCGATAACCAATTCGACCGCCAGGTTGGCCGGTTCCTCGCTGCTCAGCTCGTCGGCAACGAAACATCGAACTGTGCCTGAGCCTTCACCGCAACCGCCACCAACAAGTAGCACTCCATCGGGTAACACGAAATCAACGGACACGAGCTGTGTAGAAGTCGCTACCGCCACCTGAACATCGACTTCAAAGGGTTCGCCGATCACAGCGGGCGCTGGTGCGTCGCCAGAAATGGTCAGTTCCTGAGCAATTAGGTCCCTGAGGTCCTCAGCTGCCTGATCCTCAGGGCTTACCCCGTTAGAGTCGGTGTTGGCAGTCTGTCCGTCGACATCGGGTGTGGTTGACTCCGATTCGTCTGTTTCTTCTGATTGCGAGTCGGTCGAAGCGACATCGACGTCGTCATTGAATGCGACCTCTGCTGCGCTTCCGCCACACCCGGCCATCACAAAAACGAAGCCGACCAAGACAACCGCCCTTCGGGGCTTCACAAACATGCTCGTGGCTAACTCCATGTGTTTCAATCGGCAACCATTCTGTCGTTGTTTACGGTTGTGAGACCTAGCAAGTTACTGACAGTTGGTTTGTGGTGTTCCTTTTGTTGGCGTGATCTGACCGTTGAAGCCGTTTGGTTGTTGTCCGCCGACCGATTGCCATGGTGGTAGTGACCCTGCAATGGTGATGTCGTAGGAGCCATCTGGGTTTTGGGTTTGGCTCAAGTCAACGTCTTGACTACTACCGTTCAAGATCAGATTTGTCAGCTGATAGTTCGCGTCGGGTATGACGAACTCGAAGTCCAACGGAGGAAGTTGCGCTGACCAATTATTCGGCGGTCGCGGGAATGACGTGCTCCGAGGTCAAGCTAGAGATGACACGTTGTATGGCCGCAGAGGGAACGACGATCTCTTTGGTGGAGGTGCGAGCGGCACACCCCAAACTAACTGCGTCCAAGGATAGCTACCGCACGTGGTGCGTGGGCGGCGTAGATCACTCGGGACGAGCCTGTGCACGGAAACCAGCTCTAGGCGACGACGATTTCGAACGTTATGACGTTGTCCTCAGG
>CAZMYN010000018.1:0-24521 GCA_964570495.1 uncultured Acidimicrobiales bacterium
CGATCCAGCGCCCGCGGCTGAGGCTCCAGCGTCGGACCCCTTCGCCGCACCAGCGCCAGATCCAGCACCAGCGCCGGTTGCAGCACCAGAGACAATCCCCGCACCAGCGGTCAGCGAAGACGAGGGCTGGGCATCGAATCACTCACCATCTCTCGACGCAGCTCGCGCTAGTGCTGCTGGCCCAGTAGCGATCGACGCGCAGCCGAGCCCGCTCGCAGCCGACGTCTTCGCCGCAGCTCCAGCACCCCCTGAGGCCGTAGCCGCAGAGGTGTTCTCCGACCTGGCCTCCATGAGCGAAGAGCTCGAAGACGACGGCGGTAGCGGGGATCCCAGCAGTGTGCTGAAGTTCCTCCGTCGCGACTAATGCATGTCGTAGTTCTCGCTGTTATCGGCCTCGGAGTCGGCGTGCTTCTCGCGCTTATCGCCGAGATCGTCCCCGACAACAGCGGCGGTGGTCGCTCACCGAAGCAGTGCCGATCGTGCGAGACCCCGTTGCCCAACGCTGGACTGTCACCGTTGCGCACCAAGGCAAGCACCTGCCCGTCATGTGGGGAGCAGATCTCTGCGGCCCGGCTTCCAACGGTGATCACCACAGGGTTCACCTTTGCCCTCATTGGCTCGGTCGTTGGATGGGGCTGGCAGCTGATTCCGCTGCTGTTCCTCGCGTCGAGCCTGATCGCCCTCTCGGCGGTCGATTTCGTCCGGTTCCGACTTCCGGATCGGCTCGTCTTTCCATCACTGTTTATCGGAGTGGTTCTTCTCGGGGTGTTCAGCATCGCCAACGGCTCTAGCGACCATTTCATTCGTGGGCTTATCGCCATGCTTGGATACAGCGCCCTGCTCCTGATCCCAAACCTGATCATCCCCACCGGCCTTGCCTTCGGTGACGTGAAGCTGGGCTTGTTGCTGGGGCTCTTTCTTGGTTGGGTCGCCGACACGGGCATCGATGCAGCCAGGCTCGTGATTTGGGCCTACCTCCTCGGCATGGTCTTTGGCGTCGTAACCGGCTTGATGGTCGGCATTGGGCGCCGGGTCATCGGCCCGGAGTTCATGCCCGACCCCGATTACCCGATCGAGGAGGGCGACGAACTCGTACCCCTGCTCAAAACGCAGATGCCGTTTGGCCCAGCGCTCGCCCTCGCGGCCCTGATCCTCGTGCTGTTCGCTGGCGACATCCTCGACACCTCGACCATTCTTTCCTGACCGCTTCCTAAGCTGGTGGTGTGGACATGCGCACCGTCAGTGTCGAGTTAGGAGACCGGAGCTATCCGGTCGAGATTGGGTCTGGGGTTCGTGCGCGTCTGGCCGCACACGTGCCCGACCATGCGCGGCGTGTCGCAATCGTGACCCAAGAGGAGATTGGCGTCGAGGTCGACACCGGGGTCGAGCAGCGCATCTTCAACATCGGGCAGGGCGAAGAACACAAGACGCTCACCACGATCGAGTCACTGTGCCGTGCGTGGGCGGAGTGGGGATTGAACCGCAACGACTTGGTCGTCGGCGTTGGCGGCGGGATCGTCACCGACGTCGCCGGATTCGCAGCGTCAGCCTTTCACCGGGGTTTGCCGGTCGTGCACGTCGCAACAACGCTCCTCGGTCAGGTCGACGCAGCCATCGGCGGAAAGACGGGGGTGAACCTGCCCGAAGGCAAGAACCTGGTCGGTGCGTACTGGCAGCCGCGGGCGGTGCTCTGTGACCTCGACACGCTTGCGACGTTGCCGAGTCGCCATTACCGAGCGGGCCTGGGCGAACTCGCGAAGTATCACTTTCTCGACGATGGGGCTATGAACTCCCTTGAGGCGGCCGATCTCGTCGACGGACGCCTCCCATCGAACGCGTTGGCCGACCGTGTCGAAGCATCCGTTCGGCTGAAGGCGCAAGCGGTGAGTAGCGACGAGCGAGAGGGCGGAAAGCGGGCGTTGCTCAACTATGGGCACACGCTTGGACACGCCTTAGAGACGGTCGGGAATCATGAACTTCTCCATGGTGAGGCGGTTGCGATCGGCATTGCCTATGCGGCTGAAGTAGCGCTCGACATGGGTCGAATCGACGCAGATCGCGTTGCACAGCACCGCAGCATTCTTGCCGGGTACGACCTTCCAATGACACCGCCAGGATCTCCCGCGTTCGAAACGCTCGCCCCGGTTATGGAACGTGACAAGAAGGCGCTCGATGGGCTGACTTTCATCCTCGATGGCCCTGCCGGTGCCGAGGTTGTGAACGGGGTCGATCCAGCACTGCTCCGGCGAACCTACGAGCGCTTCGTGACATGATGGCCGACCGCTCGTCGGCCGTCGTGGAACGGGTTGCGGCCGAGGAACTCGACGCGTTGATCATCACCGATCCTGCGAACATTCGCTATGTCACTGGATTTACCGGGAGTAACGGCACGGTGCTTGTACGCGGTAGTGAGATCTCGCTCATCACCGACAGTCGCTATAGC
The DNA here is from genome assembly GCA_964570495.1 of uncultured Acidimicrobiales bacterium. GTDB lineage: Bacteria > Actinomycetota > Acidimicrobiia > Acidimicrobiales > SHLQ01 > SHLQ01. Next base: position 2,444 of record CAZMYN010000018.1, read on the forward strand.
GCGTGGGCCGAGCGCGAAATTTCCGAACATGACGCCTCGGTGTCGGTCATCATTGCACCGGGCGCGGGTCGTGCGCAGCTACGTGAACTTGTCGATGGTGCTGGCGCAGTCGGTCTTGAAGCGTCGCACGTCTCCTGGTCAACAGCGGATTCATATCGATCTGACTTCGGCGAGCAAACCGTTCGTGCCACGGTCGGTCTGATCGAGGGACTCCGCGAGCTCAAGTCCGATTCCGAAGTCGACTCGATCCGTTCGGCAGCTGCGGTGACCGACCGCGCACTCGCCATCCTCATCAAAGAACTCGTGCCGGGGCACAACGAAAAGGATGTTGCTCGCCGCCTCGAACAGCTCATGTACGACGATGCTGGCGTCGAGCCGAGCTTCGACATCATCGTCGCCGGTGGACCGAACGCAGCAAAGGCCCATCACCAACCAGGCAACCGTGTGCTTGAACGTGGCGATTTGGTGATTATCGACAGCGGCTCGACCGTCGACGGCTATCGCTCGGACATGACCCGCTCGTTTGTTCTTGGACAACCAACTCCTCAGCAACAGGACATGCTCGATGCTGTTCTTGTGGCTCAACAGGCCGGCGTCGATGCCGTTGGGCCCGGAGTTGGGGCCGCCGACATCGATGCGGCATGTCGCGAGTCGCTTGTCGAGGCTGGGCTGGCCGAGTTCTTTACACATGGAACTGGTCACGGTGTCGGACTCGAGATCCACGAGGCTCCCGGTGTCAACAGCCGTGCCACTGCTACGCTCACCCCCGGCCACGTGATCACCGTCGAGCCTGGCGTCTACATCCCCGACGTTGGGGGAGTGCGCTGGGAAGACACCGTCGTGGTCACCCCCACCGGGGCCGAGGTTCTGACTCGAAGTCCCAAGCAACCAGTCATCGAGTTGTAGATCGCAAGGAGAACAATGCCGACTATCACCACCAACGACCTGAAGAACGGAATGCATCTCGATCTCGACGGAGATCTTGTTCAGGTCGTTCAATTCCAACACGTGAAGCCAGGCAAGGGTGGAGCGTTTGTTCGAACCACACTCAAGAACGTGCGTACCGGCTCGACGGTCGACCGGACCTTTCGTGCTGGCGAGAAGGTCGATCGGGCAATGATCGACAAGCGCGACATGCAGTACCTCTACAAGGACGGCGCGGACTTTGTCTTTATGGACACCGAGACGTACGACCAGCGCAACGTCGAGCCCCAGACGCTCGGAGACGCGGCGAGCTATCTGATCGAGGGTCGTAGCGCGAGCGTTTTGCTCTACGGCGAAGAGATCGTCGGCACGGATCTACCGCCTTCGGTGGAACTCGAGATCACCGAGACAGAACCTGGGCTCCAGGGCGACCGTTCCTCTGGTGGCACGAAGCCAGCAACGCTCGAAACCGGCAAGGCCGTCCAAGTCCCGCTGTTCATCAACATTGGTGATGTCATCAAGGTGGACACCCGCACCGGCGATTACCTTTCCCGAGCGTGAGCAATCCACTTCAACTCTCGCGACGAGAAGATCGCGAGACCGCACTCGGCTACCTGTACGAAGCCGACATGACGGGCGACTCGGTGTCGTTGGTCCTGGAGCGAAATCACGCCGACGACGACGAATACGGATACGACATCGCGGTTGGGGTAGCGGCAAACTTCGCCGAGCTCGATGAGCTGATCGATGCGGTAGCCGAAGATTGGTCCGTCGACCGGATGGCAGGCATCGACCGGTCGATTCTGCGAATGGGGGTGTGGGAACTCGTCCACTCGCCTGAAGTTCCAACAACCGCTGTTGTGTCCGAAGCGGTCGCGCTCGCGAACGACTACTCGACAGAGCGTTCGGCTCCCTTCATCAACGGCATCCTCGCCAAGCTCGCCTCGACCCAGCGGGGCTAACTCATGGCCTCGCCGCGTTCGATCGGTGCGGTCTGCAAAGAGATTCAACTCGTCGATGGGCAATTGCTGCGGCCGTGGGGCAAAGCTGACGCTGCGGTCCTCGTGGACGCCTGGAACGATCCAGAGATCCAGCGCTGGAATCCCGTACCCGATAACCCAACGCTCGATCTTGCCCGAACGTGGATTGCGGGCACGGATGCCCAGACCGAGCAGAGCAACGGGATCGACGTCGTGCTCGTCGACGAGGCGGGACAGATCGCTGGTGAAATCGGACTTCAGGTCGACCGTGAGCGACGCCTCGGCGAGGTCGGGTTCTGGCTGACGAGCAATCACCGCGGCAGCGGATACGGGCGCTCGCTTCTCGCCGCAGCGAACGCCCTACGTGTCGAGCTTGGGCTGATCGGCCTCGTGGCCATGGTCGATGCGAAGAATGGGCCTGCGCTGGGTTTGCTCGCCAGTTGTGACTGGACCGAGCTGGAGACGACATCGGATCGCCGGGCCTTCGCAGTTCGCTAAGACGACGTCGACCGGAAATGTCGAGAAAGTTGTTGCTGAGTGGTGGGAGTGGGACGCGAAACTACTACCGTGAAATTCGTTCGTGAAGCGAGTCCCGTGAGGCTTGTACGAGCAGGAGGCAACAATGGCCGAGGTGGCCAGACGAGACGGCACTCGCGAGCTTCGACGCCCACGTGCCGAACGATTCGGACGCGGCGGACTGAACCGATTTGTTGCCAAGACCTCCGTGATGGGTCCCGATGATGTCTCTCGGGTTCTCAAGCGGATGGCCCACGAGATCATCGAGCGCAACTCCGGACTCGACGACGTCGTGTTGATCGGCCTCGAGCGTGGGGGAGTGCCGATTGCCGAGGCCCTCGCGGATGCGCTAACCCAAATCGAGGGCCGCGAGGTCCCGCTAGGAACCGTCGACGCCAGCTTCCACCGCGACGACATCTCGACGACCCACGTGCTGCCGGAAGTCACTCGAATTCCGTTCAGTGTTGCGGACAAGCATGTGGTCCTCTGCGACGACGTGCTCTACACCGGCCGCACGGTGCGCGCCGCGCTCGACGCGGTAACCGACTTTGGCCGACCAAAGACCATTCAGCTGGCGGTCGTTGTCGATCGCGGGCACCGCGAACTGCCAATCCGTCCCGACTTCGTCGGCAAGAACCTGCCGACCTCGCGCGACGAGAGCGTCCGGGTCACCGTCGAAGGCGTCGAGCTCGGTGTAAGCGAACCGCTCGAACATGGAACGCGTGAGGGTGACCAGTGACCGACCTACTCACGATTGCTGACCTCGGGGCCGAGGGCATTGGCGAAATCATGCACGCAGCCGACAGCTTTGCCGAAGTTTGCCAACGGCCGATTCCCAAGGTGCCAGCGCTGCGCGGCAAGACGATTGCGCTCATGTTCTTCGAGGACTCGACACGGACGCGGACATCGTTCGAAACCGCAGCCAAGCGCCTCAGCGCCGACGTCATGAACTTTAGCGCCACGTCGTCGTCGCTGAACAAAGGCGAATCGTTGCGCGACACGGTCGAAACGATCGAAGCCATGGGCGTCGACGCGATCGTTGTGCGCCATGGTTCCTCAGGAGCGCCCCAGCAGATCTCTCGCTGGGCGGACGCGTCGGTCATCAACGCCGGCGATGGTTGGCATGCCCATCCGAGCCAATCGTTGCTCGACGTGTACACGATCCGTGAAGAAGGAGTGAACTTCAAGGGTCTACGGATAGCGATCGTTGGCGATATCAGCCACAGTCGCGTCGCACGAAGCAACATCGAGGCCTTCACCCTCCTGGGTGCCGAGGTGACGCTCGTCGCGCCCCCCACGCTATTGCCGCCCTTCGTCGAGACACTCGGCGCAAAGGTCAGCCATGACCTCGACGCGGTGCTCGGCGAAACCGACGTGCTCTACCTGCTCCGGATGCAACAAGAGCGCATGAGTCAAGCGCTGGTTCCCTCGCTTGGTGAATACCACCGGTCCTTTGGCCTTAACCCGGATCGTGCACGCAAGCTGTCCGATTCGGCGTTGATCATGCACCCCGGGCCGATGAACCGGGGAATCGAGATCTCCCCCGAGGTCGTCGATGACCCGCGCGTTCGAGTTCTGAACCAGGTGACGAACGGGGTCATCGTGCGGATGGCAATTCTGTACCTCGTCATTGGAACAGCCGGAGTGGATCGGAGCGACCCGTGAGTATCTTCATCCACGGGGCAACGATCATCGGCCCCAATGGCCCTGAACGAGCCGACGTTCTCACCACCGGTTCGTCGATTGTGGCCACTGGCCTCGACCTCCCGGTGCCATCGGGTGTCCGTTCGATCGATGCTGGTGGTTGCATTGTCATGCCCGGCCTGGTCGACCTGCATGCTCACCTGCGCGAGCCCGGAGCCGAAGAGGCTGAGACCATCGAGACCGGCGCGCGCGGCGCAGCCCTCGGCGGCTACACCGCCGTTGTTGCCATGCCTAACACGACGCCGACGATCGATTCGGCCTCGATCGTGCGAGACGTGCTCGCGCTTGCCGAGGGGGTGCCTTGTGAAGTGGTCCCGTCGGCGGCCATGACCGTGGGGCGCCAAGGCGAACTCCTCACGCCCATGGGCGAACTGGCAGCGATGGGAGTCCGAATTTTCACCGACGACGGTCGTGGGGTTCAAGATCCCGCCCGCATGCGTTCGATCATGGAATACGCCACCGGCCTCGAGGCAATCACCGGTGAGACCCCCGTCGTGCTGGCACAGCACTGTGAAGTCGAGGCTCTTAGCTCAGGTGGGCATATGCACGAGGGCGAGTGGTCCACGCGGTTGGGCATTGCTGGTCAACCCGCGGAAGCCGAGACGCTCATGATGCGCCGCGACATCGCACTCGCCCGGCGCACCGGGGCGCACATCCATTTCCAGCATGTCTCCACAGCTGAGGGGGTCGAGATCGTGCGTGCCGCCAAAGCCGAGGGCATCACGGTCACCGCTGAAGCGACGACCCATCACTTCACGCTCACCGATGCAGCGGTCGAGAGCTACGACCCGGTGTTCAAGGTTCATCCACCGCTGCGCACCGCCGCCGATGTCGCGGCGATTCGAGCTGGCCTCGCCGACGGGACGATCGACGCTATCGCTACCGATCACGCACCGCACGAGGCTCACACCAAAGAGTTTCCGTTCGATCACGCCCCGCCCGGGATGCTCGGTCTGGAGACCGCCCTGGCACTTGCACTGACCGAACTTGACCTTCCCATCGAACGCATAGTCGAGCTGATGAGCACGTCTCCTGCACGCATTGCGGGACTGTCGGATCGGCACGGCAATCCGGTCGAATCTGGACAGCGCGCGAACCTGGCCATCGTCGACCCCGATGCCGAGTGGACGGTCTCGGGAACTGAAATGGCGAGCCGCAGTCACAACACGCCCTACGAGGGGCGCACCGTTCGAGGCAAGGTCCGATTCACCATTCTGGAAGGCGAAATAACCGTGGACGAAGGAGTAGCAACTCGATGAGCATTCGCGAGGCTGCGCTAGTAATGCGAGATGGCACGTTGTTCGAGGGCGAGCTGATCGGCGCTGATCCCCCCGATGGGATTGCGACCGGAGAGGTCGTCTTCAACACGGTCATGACCGGCTACCAAGAGGTCATGACCGACCCGAGTTATGCCGGGCAGATAATCACCTTCACGTACCCACACATCGGCAACTACGGGGTGAACCCGGTCGACAACGAATCACGGGCCGTGTTCTGCCGTGGTGTGATCATTCGCGACCCCGCCCGTCGTGCAAGCAACTATCGGGCCGACGCCGACCTTGACGGATTCCTTCGCTCGCATCAACTGTCGGGAATTGCCGGAATCGATACCCGTCGACTTACCCGACACATTCGAGACCTCGGCGCCATGCCCGGGGCATTTGGAACCGCGGATGAAGCTGCCCTGCGCGCAGCAGCCGCAGCCGAGCCCGGAACCGACGGCATCGATCTCGTCTCGACCGTGACGTGTGCGGAGCCCTATACCGTCAGCTCCGATGGTCCGCGGCTGATCGTGGCCATGGACTTCGGTATCAAGACATCGATCCTGAACCAGCTGAGTCGCCTCGGAACGGTCGAGGTCGTGCCAGCGAGTACCTCCGCCGACGCGATCCTTGCTCGCAACCCCGACGGGGTGTTCTTGTCGAACGGCCCCGGCGATCCCGAACCGCTCGGCTACATCCGCGACACCATTGGTCAGCTGTTGGGCAAAGTGCCCGTCTTTGGCATCTGCCTCGGACACCAGCTGCTCGCCGCCACGCTCGGCGCCGACACCTACAAGCTTCCGTTCGGACACCATGGCGGGAATCAGCCGGTGAAGCGTCTTGTTGACAGCAAGGTCGAGATCACCTCGCAGAACCACAACTACGCCGTGACCGAAGAATCTCTGGGCAAGGACGGCGTCAACGCCGAACTCACCCACATCAACCTGAACGACAACACCGTGCAAGGAATCGCGTGCACCGACGTGGCTGCGTTCAGTGTCCAATACCACCCCGAGGCGGGCCCCGGCCCGCACGATAGCCGTTACCTCTTCGACGACTTCGAAGTACTCATGATGGAGAACAGCAATGCCTAAGCGCGAAGATATCTCTTCGATTCTCGTTATTGGATCGGGGCCGATCGTCATTGGTCAAGCGTGCGAATTCGACTATTCGGGAACTCAGGCCTGCCGGGTTCTGCGCGAAGAGGGTTATCGAGTGATCCTCGCGAACTCGAATCCGGCCACGATCATGACCGATCCTGATTTCGCCGACGCGACCTACGTCGAACCGCTCACCGTTCCGGTGCTCGAGGCCATCATTGCCAAAGAGAAGCCCGACGTGTTGTTGCCAACGCTGGGCGGCCAGACAGCGCTCAACCTCGCCATGGATCTGCAACGGGCCGGGATTCTAGATGCCCACGAGGTCGAGCTCATCGGTGCCGATGCGGTCGCGATCGATACTGCGGAGAACCGCGACAAGTTCAAACAAGCAATGATCGAGATCGGTCTCGACGTACCGAAGTCGGGCATTGCCCACGACATGGAACGCGCTCGGGAAATCAAAGACGAGCTTGGACTGCCGGTCATCATCCGACCGGCCTACATCCTGGGCGGCAAGGGAACCGGCATTGCCGAGACCGACGAAGAGTTCGAACACGTTGCCTCCACCGGCATCGACGCGAGTCCAATCGGTGAGATTCTCATCGAAGAGTCGATCAAGGGATGGAAGGAATACGAACTTGAGGTCATGCGCGACCATGCGGACAACCAGGTGGTCGTGTGCTCGATCGAAAACATCGACCCCATGGGCGTGCACACGGGCGACTCGATCACCGTTGCCCCCGCGCAAACCCTCAGTGATGTCGAACTGCAGCAGATGCGTGACGCGTCGTTTGCCGTGATGCGGCGCGTCGGCGTGGAGACCGGCGGCTCGAACGTGCAGTTCGCCGTCGACCCCGAAACCGGGCGCCAGGTGGTGATCGAGATGAACCCGAGGGTCTCTCGCTCGTCGGCTCTGGCATCGAAGGCCACCGGATTTCCGATAGCGAAGATCGCTGCCCGCCTAGCTGTTGGGTACACGCTCGACGAGATCGAGAACGACATCACGAAGGAAACGCCAGCCAGCTTCGAACCAACGATCGACTACGTCGTGACCAAGGTTCCACGGTGGGCGTTTGAGAAGTTCCCGGGAACGTCGGGTGTGTTGGGTACCCAGATGCAGTCGGTGGGCGAGGCCATGGCAATTGGGCGTACGTTCCCCGAGTCGCTGCAAAAGGGCCTCCGGTCGCTCGAGCTTGGACGCCACGGCTTGAATGCCGATCCCGGCGAGGTCGAGTTCGACGAGATGCCGCTCGATCAACTCATGACCGAGGCCAACATCCCCACACCCAATCGCATCTTCAAGCTCGAAGCGTTGCTGCGACGCGGCAAGACCGTCGATGAAGTCCACGAATTGACCAAGGTCGACCCGTGGTTCCTCGATCAGATGCTGCGGATCACCGAAGAACGCCAAGCCATCGAGGCCATGAATCCCGATGAACTGACTCCGCGACGCTGGAAGCGGATCAAGCAGTTCGGGTTCTCCGACGCACAGCTCGCGTACCTGTGGTCGATACCCGAACCCGATGTGCGCGCAGCACGCAAGGCCCACGGCATTGAACCGACCTACAAGACCGTCGACACCTGCGGTGCGGAGTTCAATGCCGAGACGCCGTATCACTACTCGACGTGGGAGGACTCAACCGAGGTCCGCCCGTCAGATCGCCAGAAGGTGATGATCCTCGGTTCGGGCCCCAACCGCATTGGTCAGGGGATCGAGTTCGACTATTGCTGTGTGCACGCGAGCTTCGCTCTCGCCGAAGCCGGCTTCGAGACGATCATGGTCAACTGCAACCCCGAGACCGTCTCGACCGACTATGACACCAGCGACCGGCTCTACTTCGAGCCGCTCACGCTGGAAGATGTTTCGAACATCATCGAGGCCGAGGAACCAATGGGCATCATCGTGTCCCTCGGAGGTCAGACGCCACTCAAGCTCGCCAACGATCTTCCTGCCGAGCTGATTGCGGGCACGTCGCCCAAGTCGATCGATTTGGCCGAAGATCGAGAACTCTGGAACGAGTTGTGCGAGCGGATGCAGATCCCGCAGCCTCCGGGCGGCACAGCAACGACCACCGAGGGAGCCCTCGAGATCATCGGCGGCATTGGATACCCGGCGCTCGTGCGTCCCTCCTATGTCCTTGGCGGCCGTGCCATGGAGATCGTCTATGACGACGAAGGCCTGCGAGCAGCGATGAAGCAACTCGCTAGCTTCGGCACGCTTGGCCGCGAGGGTGGCCTATCCGCAGAGCGCCCGGTGCTGATCGATCGCTTCCTCGAAGACGCCACCGAAGTCGACGTCGACGCCATTCGAGATGCGACCGGCGAGGTCATTATCGGCGCCGTGATGGAACATGTCGAGGAAGCCGGTGTGCACTCGGGCGATAGTGCATGCGTTATCCCGCCGCCCCATCTTTCGCCCGAGGTCATCTCGACACTTGAGACGTACGCGACCAAGATCGCCACCGAGCTCGAAGTCGTGGGGCTGATCAACGTGCAGTTCGCGGTCAAAGACGACCAGGCTTATGTGATCGAGGCCAACCCTCGGGCATCGCGAACGGTTCCATTCGTTGCGAAGGCAACCGGTGTGCCGCTGGCCAAGATCGCCGCACGGGTCATGCTCGGTGCAACGATCAGCGAGCTGCGCGACGAAGGCCTCGTACACCCGCCGGTAACCGGTCACGTCTCGATCAAAGAAGCTGTCCTGCCGTTCAACCGCTTCCCGGATGCCGATCCGCTCCTTGGCCCCGAGATGCGCTCAACGGGTGAAGTGATGGGAATCGACGAGACCACCGGCCTGGCATTCACGAAGAGTCAGATGGCCGCCGGTGGAACTCTGCCCGAGACCGGAACCGTCTTTATGTCGCTCGCCGACCGGGACAAGCCGCTCGGTATCGAAGCCGCCAAGCTCTTTGCTGAACAAGGGTTCAACCTCGTTGCCACGAACGGCACCGCCGATGTGCTTGAGGCCGCGGGTGTGTCGGTCAGCAAACGTCTCTCGAAGCTGAACGAGGAAGACGGCACTCTCGATAGCGATCTACCGACCGCGGTCGATCTCATCGAGGCCGAACAAATTCAACTCGTGGTCAATAGCCCTCGGGGTCGAGGCCCACGAGCCGACGGCGCGTACATTCGTGCCGCTGCCGGAGCTGCTGGCATTCCGCTGTTGACCACCGGTGCTGCTGCTGTCGCGGCGGCTCGTGGAATGGAAGAGTGGCTGGCCTCACCGCTACAGGTGAAGTCGTTGCAGGACTACCACGGTGCCGTGTCGGGCGGAAGTCCCGACAAATGACCGACATGTCGACCGAGGTCGGTCCGACGCGTCTGCCTTCGCCGGTGATGACCGCGTCGGGTACGGCGGGTCACGGGGCTGAACTTGCGCGCTATGTCGCGCTCGACACGTTGGGCGCGGTCGTGGTCAAGTCGCTGTCGATCATGGCGTGGGAGGGAAATCCTGGGCCGCGCGTGGTCGAGCTTCCCGGTGGAATGATGAACAGCGTTGGCCTGCAAGGGCCTGGGGTCGAGGGCTGGATCGCCACTGAATTGCCAGCGCTACGAGAAACCGGGGCGCGCGTCGTTGCGAGCATTTGGGGACGCACACTCGATGAATATCGACAGGCCGCCGAGGCTCTAGTGCCCATCGAAGACCAGCTAACCGCGGTCGAGATCAACGTGAGCTGCCCAAACATCGAAGATCGGCGCAAGATGTTTGCCCACTCGTGCGAAAGCGCTGCTGGCGTTATGGCCGTCACCGAGTCGCTGGGTGTGCCCCGGTGGGCAAAGCTCAGCCCGAACGTCGCCGACATTGCCGAGATCGCCGGTGCGGTTGGAGACGCGGGCGCCGATGCGGTGACACTCACCAACACATTGCTCGGGCTGGTGCTCGATCCAGCGACCGGCAAACCGGTCTTGGGTGGTGGCGGTGGAGGAGTGTCCGGTCCGTCAATGCGCCCCGTTGCGCTTCGAGCCGTGTTCGACGTGGCCGCAGCACACCCCAATCTTCCAATCGTTGGTGTCGGGGGTATCGCCAATGCGACCGACGCGGTGCAGTACCTTCGAGCCGGAGCCTCAGCAGTGCAGGTCGGAACGGCAACTTTTGCCGACCCTCGATCGACCGTTCGAGTAGCCAACGATCTTTCAACCTGGTGCGAGAAGGCTGGAGTGGAGCGGGTAACAGACCTCATTGGCACCGCTCACGAGTAGGACACGGAGACCTGATGAACAATGTAGATGACGAGCTGCGACAAAAACTCTGCGTTGCCTTGGATGTCGACGACTTGGTCGACGCCGTCCGAATAGCTAAGGACCTGTCGCCATGGTTTGGTGTGGCCAAGATCGGCCTCGAGCTATACACCGCTGCGGGAACCGATGCCATTGGCGCCTTGCTCGGCCTGGGCTATGAGATCTTCGTCGATCTGAAGATGTACGACATTCCAACCACGGTCGAGAAGGCCTCGCGGGTACTTGGCGCGCTCGGCGCTTCGTACGCGACCTACCACGCCCAGGGCGGCATGGACGTGCTCAAAGCTGGGGCTGAAGGGTTGCGCGCTGGTGCGAGCGACGCTGGATTGCCCGAGCCAAAGCCGCTTGCGATCACCGTGCTTACCTCCGATAAGGATGCGCCCGAACACATCATGCCCAAGCGCGTCATGCTCGCCGTCGAAGCGGGAATGGCCGGTCTTGTCTGTAGCCCCCAAGATGTGAAGGACGCCAAGCAATACGCGCCGCGGCTGCTGGCGGTAACCCCGGGCATTCGACCCGAAGGAACCGACCACCACGACCAGGTGCGTGTCGCCACCCCGAAGGCAGCATTCGATAACGGGTCGGATCTGTTGGTGATTGGTCGAGCGGTCACGCTTGCCGAGAACCGGGCCGACGCCGCCGAGGCCATCGTCAATAGCAGTCTCTCCTAGAGCGGATTGTTCTAGCCTGAGGGCATGAATCCAGACGAGCGCTTCGCTTCGGTCGAGTACGAATCGCTATTCGCCCGCATCGGCGATGTTCGCGCCGCGCGTCAAGAGTTCTTGGCCGAGGTCGAGGCGGGGTCCGTCAACCTCGATGGGGTGTTCGAATCGGCCGCCAACCGTCCGGTAATTGCGGGCATGAAAGTGTTGCCAGCTATCGAAAGTCTTCCCGACATCGGCAAGGTGCAAACACGGCGCGGCTTTGCTGAGGTTGGGATTGGTGAAGGCGACCACATCTCCGACGTTGGCCCCGACGCTCGTACGGGCTTGCCAGCAGCTCTTGAAAGGCACGCTCGCTAATGGGCCACATCATCGTGATTTCCGGGCCGGGTGGAGTTGGCAAGGGCACTGTTGTTGGCGAGTTGATCCGCAAGGACCCCCAACTCGTCCTCTCGCTCTCATGGACGACCCGGGATCGACGACCGGGCGAAGCCGCGGATGCCTACAACTTCGTCACGGCCGATGAGTTCTGCTCGCACCGTGATTCGGGCGGCTTTCTCGAATGGAACCACTTTCTGGGCGACAAGTACTACGGCTCGCCCGTTCCCGACATCGACGCACAAAAGGACCTCGTGCTCGAGATCGATGTGAACGGCGCCCGCCAAATTCACGAGAGCGAGCACGAAGCGCTATTCGTCTTCATCGATACGCCCTCGGTCGAGCTGCAGCGCGAGCGGCTGATCGGCCGAGGCGACCCCGTAGAGAAGGTCGAAGAGCGAATGCAAGCAGGTCAAGACGAACGAGAATTGGCCCGGTCGATCCCGTACCTCTATGTGGTGAACGACGATCTTCAGGGATGTGCCGGCGAGATCGCCGGATTGATTGACGACTATCGGCGACTGTCAGCCGACTAGACGGGCAGCGCTGGTACCATAGAGAGCCGTCTGGAACCAGGAGCAACAATGTCTGACGACGCATCGATGATCGAACCACAGGTCGAGGGCCTTCTTGAGGCATCGGGTTCGAAGTTTCGCCTTGTGACCTTGGGAGCACGCCGCGCCCGCCAGATCAATGCATACTTCGGTCAACTCGGCGAGGGCCTCGGCTCGAGCATCCCGCCGCAGGTGACCTCAACGGCTCGCAAGCCCCTCTCGATTGCATTCGAAGAGATCTCGGTCGCAAAGATCCTTCCTGTCGAGCGAGACCTCGAAGCAGAGGCGCTTGCCGAAGCTCAGGCTAAGGCCGACGCCGAGGCGCTCGAGGCCGAGCTCGCCAAGTCCGACGACAAGTAAATCCCCGAGATCGAGTCCATGTCGAGTCTCGATGGCGCCCACGTCGTTCTTGGCGTCACCGGTGGCATCGCTGCCTACAAGGCAATAGAAGTCAGTCGTCGTCTGGTCGACGCTGGCGCGCACGTGGCACCGATCATGACCGAAGGTGCCCAGCACTTTGTGGGCCGCACCACCTTCGACGCGTTAGCCTCGGAGAAGGTCCAGACATCGCTCTGGGACGAAGCGAGCCCAATCCCGCATACCACCCTTGGGCAAACGACCGATCTCATCGTCGTTGCTCCGGCAACCGCTCGGCTGCTCGCCGATTACCGAATCGGCCGCTCGGACGACCTGCTCACCGCAACGCTTATTGCGACCAGGGCACCGGTATTGATTGCCCCGGCAATGCACACCGAGATGTGGGAGCACCCAGCCGTGCAAGAGAACCTGGACGTGCTGCGCGAGCGCGGCGTCAATATCGTCGATCCCGAGCCAGGCCGGCTGGCAGGCGGCGACGTCGGGTTTGGTCGCCTTGCTGCACCGGCAACGATCGTCGCCCATTGCGAACGTGTCCTGTCGTCGGGCGAGCTGTCCGGCGCCCATGTGGTCATCACCGCCGGCGGCACCGCCGAGGCCATCGACCCGGTGCGAGTCATTTCGAATCGCTCAACCGGCAAGCAGGGCTATGCACTTGCCGAGGCAGCGTGGGCGCGAGGTGCCGACGTCACCCTCATCTCCACGGTCGATCGTGAACCGCCCGTCGGCGTGAGAGTTGTTTCGGTCGAGAGCGCTGCCCAGATGCACGAGGCTGTCATGAACGTGGCCGACGCCGATGTGATCGTCATGGCTGCTGCGGTCGCCGACTTCCGCCCGGCAGATCCAGCAACCCAAAAGATCAAAAAGTCCGATGGCGACGTGGCGAGCATCGCCCTGGAGAAGACCCACGATTTCCTCGTGGACCTCGGTAAAAACAAGCCTGGCGGCCAGGTGCTTGTGGGCTTCGCGGCCGAGACCGAGAACCTTCTGGAGAACGCTCGGGGCAAGCTCGAGCGAAAGAACCTCGACTTCATCGTCGCCAATGACGTGTCAGCTCCGGGTGCGGGCTTTGCCCACGACACAAACAAGGTGACTCTCGTGTTTGGCGGAGGCGAAGAAATTGATGTACCTATAGGGTCGAAACGGGTTGTCGCAGAGGCGATATTCGATGCTGTCGTTCGGGTCCGAGGAACCCACCCATAATGTCCTCACCACCGAATTTGAGCCGTAGAATTTCGCGCGGCGTAACAGAGGAGTATTGCAGTGCCTAAGAACTACAGCTTCACGTCGGAGTCGGTCACCGAAGGCCACCCCGACAAGATGGCTGACCAGATTTCCGATGCCATTCTCGATGCGATCCTGGAGCAGGATCCAATGAGTCGAGTGGCGTGCGAAACGCTTGTCACCACCGGTCTAGCGATGGTTGCTGGTGAGATCACCACCAAGGCGTACGTCGACATCCCGTCCGTCGTACGCGAGACCATCAACGGCATTGGTTATGACCGCGAGTCGTTTGGCTTCGACGGCAACACCTGTGGCGTCATGGTGTCGATTGACGAGCAGTCGCCCGACATTGCTCAGGGCGTTGATGACTCTGAGGAAGTGCGCTCGGGATCTGCGGGCGAAGAGGACGACCTCGACAAGCAGGGCGCTGGCGACCAGGGCATGATGTTTGGCTACGCCACCGACGAGACCGACGTCATGATGCCGATGCCAATTCACGTCGCGCACCGCATGGCTGAGAAGTTGGCCGCTGTTCGCAAGAGCGGCACTGTTCCGTACCTACGCCCAGATGGCAAGACTCAGGTCACGTTTGACTACGAGGACAACAAGCCCGTCCGCCTCCGCACCGTGTTGGTCTCCACCCAGCACAACGACGGGATCGACCGCGACGGCATGATTCGTCCCGACCTGATCGAGAACGTGATCAAGCCCGTCATCCCCGAACAATTCGCGGACGACGACTATGAGGTTCACGTCAACCCAACCGGTCGTTTCGTTATTGGTGGCCCCGTGGGTGACGCAGGCCTTACCGGCCGCAAGATCATCGTCGACACATACGGCGGCATGGGTCGTCACGGTGGTGGCGCATTCTCCGGCAAGGATCCATCGAAGGTCGATCGCTCGGCAGCATACGCAACCCGTTGGGTGGCAAAGAACGTTGTTGCCTCCGGTGCAGCGACTCGCTGCGAGGTTCAGGTTGCGTACGCGATCGGCATGGCTCAGCCAATGTCTGTATTTGTCGAGACCTTCGGTACCGAGACCGTCGACCCAGACAAGATCGCAACGGCCGTCAACGACGTGTTCGATCTTCGTCCCGCTGCAATTCTTCGGGACCTCGATCTTCGCCGTCCGGTCTTTGCGCCAACCGCTGCCTACGGCCACTTCGGTCGCAGCGGCGACGGCTTCACATGGGAGAACACCGATCGCGCGGGCGATTTGAAGTCAGCCCTCGGTCTCTAGCCGGAAAATCTGTGGTCTGTCAGCCGCGAATGCGCGGCTCAGCAACCACAGATTCTCTAACTGGAGGGGCGAAGCTAGATTCGGTCTGTGACTGAGCCGCTACCAGGATTTGAACGACCCGCTGCCCAGCAGCGGGTCGTTTCGCGTCCCGAAGGTCGTCTGGTTGCGGTCCAGCCCGACATCACCGCAATCGAGCAGTCGTTCACCTACGAGGTGCCTGCGAAATGGGCACAAGACGGCACGGCCGACCGGGTCGAGGTTGGCTCGATGGTCAGGGTCGACTTTGGCGGACGACGTACCGCGGGGTGGGTGACCGAGGTCGACGTCGACTTCGACGACAGCGTCGAGGTGCGGCCGCTCACCAAGTGGTCGGGGTATGGCCCGCCCAAGCCCGTCATCGAGCTTGCCGAATGGGCGGCATACCGATGGGCCGGCAAGATCTCGCACTTTCTACGAGCCGCCTCGCCGAATCGGATGGTCCCGCTGATCCGCCATCAACCGCCGATACCAGCCGTCGACGCAATGGGCTTCGACGCTGCCTTTCAACCCGGTGTCAGCGTGGTCCGGACCTTGCCATCGGAAACCCCTGCCGGGCTCGGCCTGGGGGCAGTGTCCTTTGGTCGAGCGCTGATTCTCGTTCCGACAATCGTGCAGCGGCGTGCCTTGGCCCAAACGCTGCGCAAGCTTGGTGTCGGGGTTGCCGAGTACGACGACCAATGGGAACGCTCGGCGTCAGGGGCGGTCACCGTCGGGACACGAACCGCTGCCTTCGCGCCGATGACCGACATCGATGCGGTGCTCGTATTCGACGAGCACGATTCGGCGTACAAGGAAGAACGAGCTCCGTCATGGAACGCCCGCGACGTCGCGATCGAGCGGGCTCGCCGTGCGGGAGTTCCGTGCGTGCTGGCATCGCCCACACCGTCGCTCGAAGCGTTGAGTATCGCTGATCGAGTGCTTGCCCCCGAACGATCGGTCGAACGCGAGGGGTGGCCCAGGGTCGACGTCGTGGACATGCGTATCCAGGACGTACCGGGGCTGCTCACCAAGTCGATCGTTGACGTCGTGCGCGGGCCGGGGCCGATCGCGTGCATCTTGAACCGCAAAGGGCGAGCACGGATGCTGGCGTGTGCGACCTGCGGCTCGCTCGCCGCGTGCACCGAGTGTGGGGGAGCACTACGCGAAGATGATGACGGCCGCCTCTCGTGCCAGCGCGACGGCACTTCGCGGCCCATGGTCTGTGATGACTGCAACGGCACCCACATGAAGCAACTGCGCCTCGGGATCTCCAAGGTGGCAGAGGATCTCGAAGCGTTGGCAAAACGTCCAGTCGTCGAGGTGTCCGCCGAAACCGACCAGCGAGATCTCACGGGCGACCAGCTCTTCGTCGGCACCGAGGCGTTGTTGCACCGCATCCAACACGCGACCGCAGTGATCTTCCTCGACTTCGACCAGGAACTCTCCGCACCGCGTATTCGTGCATCCGAAGACGCCTTCACGCTGTTGGCCTTGGCGGCGCGGCGACTCGGCGAACGCGAGGCTGGAGGGCGCCTGATCATCCAGACTCGCCGCCCCGACGACGTGGTGGTTCAAGCAGCGCTTCACGGGGACCCCGCACGCGTTGCTCAGGATCAGCGCAAGGTTCGCACCGTGTTCAACCAGCCGCCCTACGGCTCGTGGGCGCTGGTGTCAGGGGCCGGTGCAGAGGAATTCGTCGAGAGCGTTCGCCAAACCGACGCCCCGCCAGAAATCCACCGCCTCGGCGACCGCTGGCGCCTGAGCGCTCCGACTCACGAGCCGCTCCTCGCCGCAATCAACGCTGCCGAACGGCCTGCTGAACGTCTCCGGGTCGAAGTGGACCCGATCGACCTCTAAGTCCTGCGAGCGAGTGCTTCATCTTCCCCCGGAGCTTGTACCGATTCGTTGAGTTGTCTCGGTCGGCTCTACGAGGCTGGAGTCGTCATAGAGTGTTGACATGGCGACGATCGAAGTTCTTGGTACTTGTCATCACGACTGCCCCGATAGTTGCGGGTGGATCGCAACGACGACCGACGGCGTCTTGACCTCGTTAAAGGGCAACCCCGAACATCCCTTCTCGAAGGGCGAGCTGTGCCCGAAGGTCAACAAGTTTGTCGGCCGGGTTAATCACGACGAGCGACTCCTGACACCGCTGATTCGCACGGGGGAAAAGGGCAGCGGCGAGTTTCGTGAGGCGACCTGGGATGAGGCGCTCGCGCATGTGGCGACTGAATTCACCCGTGTTCGCGACGAGCACGGTGGTCAGGCCATCTTGCCGTGGTGGTCTGCTGGCACCCAAGGGCTTATCCAGAATGCCGGTACTAGCAATGCGTTGTTTGCAAAGCTGGGCGCCTCGAAACAATCGGGCAACGTGTGCGGCGCTGCTGCTGGCGTCGGTATGGCGGCTGTCTACGGCGATGGCTTGGGAACCGACCCCTTGCAGGCCGAACACTCCGACCAGATCATTCTCTGGGGCACGAACACTCGCCTCACGAACCGCCACTTCTGGCCGGTGGTCGAAGCAGCCCAGAAGCGTGGCGCTCGGGTCGTCGTAATCGACCCCATCCAAACAATCACCGCCGACAAGGCCGATCTTCACCTCCAGCCGCTCCCGGGCACCGATGTGGCGCTGCTGCTCGCAATCGCCAACGTGCTGATTGCCGAAGAGCTCATCGACCGGACCTACATCGACGCGCACACGATCGGCTTCGACGAGTTCGCAGGATACGTGGCCGACAAGACCCCGGAATGGGCGTCGCTCCTGTGCGGTCTCGACGTCGCGGTCATCGACGAACTCGCTCGCTCGATTGGCGAGATCGACAAGACCATGATTCGTGCGCTCATCGGGGTCGAACATCACTACAGCGGCCCGACCATGTATCGGCTGATGTCGATGATTCCGTTGCTCACCGGATCGCATCAGGTGCTTGGTGGCGGGTTCGCCCGATCGGTTGGATCATGGGCCGAGATTTCCGACGTCGACTTTGGCGCTGTTGCAGGCGTCGCAAATACCGCGGTACCTGGCGCGCAGCGCAGGGCCCTCGACCAGCCCCGTCTCGGCGAATCGCTGACCGAGCTCGATGACCCCGTTCATGCCGTGATGATCTGGAACGGAAATCCGGTCCTGTCGATGCCCAATTCGGCTGCGATTCGAACCGGCCTCGAACGCGAAGACCTCTTCACCGTCGTCTCCGAACAGTTCATGACCGACACCGCCAAGTACGCCGACGTCGTGTTTCCCGCGGCAATGGAAACCGAACAGCTCGACGCCATGCCAGCGTGGGGTCACTTGTGGTTGGGTTGGAACGCTCCGGCGGGCGAGCCGCTCGGCGAAGCCGTGGCGAACACCGAATTGTTCCGTCGGCTGGCCGCAGCACTGGGGTTCGATGACCCGGAATTGCAGCTGAGCGATGATCAACAGCTTGATCTGGCCATTGGTGAACACGTCGACCGCGACGCACTTGAGCGAGATGGTTTCGTGCGGGTCACCGAGTACCCGGTCGATCATCTGCCGTACGCGAACGGCGGGTTCCACATGGCTTCGGGCAAGGCCGAGTTTGTGGCCGAGTCATTTGCTCTGCTCGGCGTGCCACGACTCCCCGAGTGGGTGCCGATCGCTGAAGGGCCCGGCAGCCCGCGGGTCGATGTCTATCCGCTGTTCTTGCAGTCGCCGAAGAAGGCCACTCGCTTTATGAACACGTCGTACTCGGGCCTTGCTGCGCACGCAGATCGGGAGACACCTCCACATATCGAACTCGACCCTGTCGACGCCGCCGCGCGTGGCCTGTCCGAGGGGGATACGGCTCGGGTCTTCAACGACCGGGCATCGCTGAGCTTGCCGGTCGCCATCAGTGATCGTTTGCGCCCCGGCGTGGTCAGCGTTCCGTGGGGCTACGTCGATGCTGCCTACGGCGACTCTGCCGGGTCGGTCAACGACCTGACGAACGCCGCCGACACCATCTTTGGCCACGGCTCCAGCTACGGCGACACCCTCGTCCAAGTCTCCAAAATTCCTGCATCTACCCACACTGGATGTAGGTAGATGCAGGAATTTTGGAGAAGGTCAGGCTGTCCAGGCTTGGCGGCGGGCTTCGGCGATGGCGATTGAGGTGGCGACACCAACGTTGAGCGAGCCGACCTTGCCGGTTTGGGGAATGTAGCCAACGGCGTCACACAGCGCGAGAGCATCTTTGCTGAGACCGCGGTCCTCGTGGCCCACAACCAGACAGACGTCGCTACTCAGGTCGACTTCGTAGAGCGGTAAGGCGTCGTCTGCGAGTTCGACACCCACGATGGCCAGTCCAGCGTTCTTGGCCTCGCTAATGGCCTCTCCGGGCTCCTCGACGGTTGTCCAGGTGACGTAGCGCTGGGTGCCGAGAGCGGTCTTGTTGGTCTTGTTGTGCGTCGGCGACTCGGTCGCACCGACCAACCACAGGTGGTCAACGCCCAACGCTGCTGACGTTCGGATGATCGTGCCCACGTTGTAGGGCGTCTGCACGCTGTCGAGAATAAGCGAGATCTTCTGAGTGGTCTGACGTCGCCAGTCGCGATGCAGTCGCTTCAGGCCGGTCGGGTCAAGGTTCTTCACGGTTCGCTCCGAGCGGTTGTCTCAAGGACTCGAAATCCGGCTCGCGAGCTGAGCCGGGTTGTTGGCCAACCTTGCTCGGTCATCCAATTCGCGAGCGAGTCGCTCCCGAGGTGCTTTTGAACAACCAGCCACGCTCGCCCGTCGGGGGATAGCCGTGTTAACCAGCGCGACAGAATCTCGTGCAGAACGGCCTTTCCGACACGGATTGGCGGATTCGAAACAATGAGGTCGAAAGTCAGGTCCGGATCGATGTCGGCGTCGGTTCCGAAATGAGCGTTCGCAATGCTGTTCGCGTCGGCGTTGTCGCGGGCGAGATTGATCGCGCGCTCGTTTACATCAACTCCCCACACAACCGCGTCAGGTGCGCGTTTGGCGTAGGTCAACGCGATCGGCCCGTATCCGCAGCCCACGTCGAGAATCGACTTGGGGGAGCTGGGCAGCGAGTCGAGCGCCGGGGCATCTTTCAACAGGTAGCGGGTGCCTTTGTCGACTTGGGAGGCTGAAAACACGCCTGAATCGGTGGTGAGATCGAGATACACGTCTGGCAATATCAGTTCGATCTGTCGCTTCTTCGATGCCGCTGCTGGTGAGGGATCGAAGTACTGCGAGTCTGGGGAGCCCCGGGATACCACAGCGCTACGCTATCCAATGAGGCGGTAGCCTGTAACCGTGAACGCTCCGTACCGAATCCGCCACTACGGCGACCCTGTTCTCAAACAGGTTGCTGCTGATGTCACCGACATCGACGGATCTCTCGTGCGCCTCATCGACGACATGCTCGAGACAATGTACGCCGAGCCTGGCCTTGGCTTGGCTGCTCCCCAAGTCGGTGTTCGCAAGCGATTGTTCGTCTACGACCTGAGTCCTGACGCCGACGACCCGAACGTTCTCATCAACCCCGAGATCATCGAGAGCGACGGCGAGTGGGAGTACCAGGAAGGCTGCCTCTCGATCCCAGGACTCTCGTGGCATATCGTCAGGCCGAAGCTGGTCCACATCCGCGGCGTCGACCTCGAAGGCAACGAGATCGAGATCGAAGCCGACGAACTTGAAGCTCGCCTCTACCAACACGAGCTCGATCACCTCAACGGAGTGTTGATGGTCGAACACCTCGATGACGAGCAGAAGAAGGAAGCCAAGCGGATCCTTCGACAGCGCGCCGAAGAGGGCGATTCGAACGTGGGAGCCATGAGCGACGAGCTCGGACTCGACCTTCCTCCACGAGGGCTGTCGCTGCCGTAATGGCAACATTGCCGCTCCCACCTGCGGATCCCGAACACATTCGACGGGTGGCGTTCCTTGGGACACCACCGATCGCTGTTCCGACGCTGAGCGCCATGGCGGACGCTGGCTATGAGATCCCCCTCGTGATTTCTGGTCCGGATCGACGCCGCGGTCGCGGTCGCGACAAGTCGCCCACCGCCGTGAAGGCCGCGGCCCTCGACCGCGGCATCGCAGTGAGCGACGACGTCGAGGATCTGCTCTCGCTCCACAAGACAGATCCGATCGATCTGGCGATCGTGGTGGCGTTTGGTCAGATCATTCGCCGTCATGTCCTCGAAGAGATTCCGATGGTCAACATCCACTTCTCGGCGTTGCCACGGTGGCGGGGGGCAGCACCGGTAGAACGTGCGATCTTGGAAGGCGACACCGAGACAGCGGTTGGCGTCATGAGCATCGTCGAGGCTCTCGACGAGGGCGACATCTGGGCGAGCGTTGCCGTACCGATCACACCCTCCGACACGCTCACTGGTCTCTGGGAGACAATGAGCCAGATCGGTGCAGAACTCATGATCGCCACCATGCAGGCTGGCTTTAGCAACCCGACACCTCAGGTCGGTGAGTCGCTCTACGCCCATAAGATCTCGACAGAGGACCGCCGCATCGATTGGAACCGAAACGCCGAGCACATCGGTCGGATCGTACGGGTCGGCGGTGCCTGGACGCAGTTCAATAGCGAGCGCTACAAGGTTCACGAAGTCGAGATCGTCGAGCACTCCGGCACACCAGGAATGATCCAGGATCTCATCGTTGGTACCGGCTCGGGCGGAGTGCGTCTGCTTTCGGTGCAACCTGCCGGCAAGCCGCGCATGGACGCTCAGGCGTGGGCCAACGGCGTGCAACCAGACGGTGCATCCTTCGACCATGAGCAATCCAATGGGTAGCGACGGTGTCGCCGCTCGCCGTCTCGCAGTCGAAGCGCTAGAACGAATCGAACGAGACGAGGCGTACGCGAACCTGGTGCTGCCAGCGATGCTCGCCGAAAGCGAACTCGACGAACGCGATCGAGGTTTTGTCACCGAGGTGGTCTACGG
>CAZMYN010000019.1:0-6915 GCA_964570495.1 uncultured Acidimicrobiales bacterium
TGCATCGCCCGCCTGGCGGTTGTGCGGCGCCACATACTGCACGTTGAGGCCGATCCGTCGATCGTTGGTCGTGTTGGGCGCCGAATGGTGGATCGACCAGCCGTGATGGAACGACGCCTGTCCGGGTGCGAGCTCGTAGGGGCGTCCGAGCGACTCGTCGATGCCGTCGATCTGCTGGCCGAGGAGCAACATGTTGTCGTCGCTGGGGTTCTCGACGTGCTCGGCGCGCCCCGAGGTGTGAGAACCCGGGATCGACACCATGCAACCCGACGCGGCCGTGGCTGGAGCGAGAGCCAACCACATCGACACCTGCGCGTCGTCGTCGGCCAAGCCCCAGTAGGTGAGGTCTTGATGCCACGAGATACGCGAATCGGTCTTGGGCTCCTTGATGATGAAGTTCGAGTTGTACAACAAGATGTCGGGACCGATGAGCGATTCGACCACATCGAGCACCGCGGGCGAGGTAACGAGCTCGTACGGCGATGCCATCGCGGTGTGGATCTTGTTGATGTAGTGAAGCGACCCGCCAAAGTCCGCTTCCACGGCTTCGAGCCGGGCGCGATGACTCGCAGCCTCCTCGACGCTCATGATCGGCACCTCGCCGACCACTCCGTCTCGCTGGTACGTGTTCGCTACGTCTTTGAGATCCTGCACCAGGCCAGCTTGAACGATCGTTCAGTCGCCGTCAATCACTCCCTCCGGGGGCCGTTCACGCCACGGAGGCACTCCCTCCGGGGGCCGTTCGAGCCGCGGCTGACAACACGGCGGGGTGCCGTCCCCGGCCGCACGCTCCCAAATTTGTCGTGAAGGTGCTCTACCATCAGTTCATGTTTGCGGGACGACATATCGGTATTGGCTTGCTATTCGGGGCAGCGTTTCTCGCTGGGTGCAGCGGGACAAGCGGGGAAGCGTCGGTCGCGTCACCTGACGAGTGGACCGAGACCACGATCGTGCGCGAGTTCGACGGTCGACAATTTCTCAAAAGAGTTTCGCCCGATGGGCGCTGGTTGGCAGTTACTGACCTGGTTGAGGTGTGCATCTACCCGCTCGACGAGGGCGACCAATCCAACTGCTTTGAAGAAGAGACTCTCGGGGGCGACAGCCTTCACTGGAATGCAGACAGCACGCTTGTGACCTCCGGGTCGTCGACAAGCGGCCGCTGGAACACTACCGGCGTCTGGACCTTCGCCCCCGACGGCACAGCGACCTCCGTTAGCCCGGTTTCCGCGGGAAGCCCTCTCATCCCCGACGAACCAGGCGTATTCAACGGCGCAATGGCCTTCCGGCCAGACGGCGAGTCGATCGTGTTCATTCAAAGCGAGTTCCGAGACGGCCCCGACAGCCATGAGCTCCGAGAAGTCGATATTGACGGCGGCAATGAGACCGTCCTTGCACAGATGGATGGCTTCGCTCTCGGTCGAATTGTCCCCCTCGAGGATGGCCGACTGGTCGTAGTCGCCGGTGAGTCCATCGGACCGCCGCTCGTGTTGATCGACGGGGGCGAGCAAACAACTATCGCCATGTCCGAACCGAGCGACCAGGGCGGCTACTTCCCCCGCCTAGCCACGCAGGCGACCAGTGCTGCAGGCGGACTCGCACTCGTTGTCCTGCCGGGCGAATTTTCCGCGCGCAATTTGATCCTCGAACCAAGCGCGTGGTCACTGTTCGATTTCGAGGGCCAAGAATTCCCAATAACCGTCGCTGACGGCCAAACGGCCGTCGCGGCCACATTCTCACCCGACGGCACCAGCCTTGCTTACCTGGTCATCGACATCCCCGAGAATCTGGCCTCCGCCCTCGCTGAAGCGGTTCCCATATCGAGTGAACTCTTCATCACCACCGTCGACGCCGTCCTCGCTGGGGAACCAGCAACAACAAGTCGAGCGTTAGAAGCTGACGCGATGAGCTTGCTCGACCCCAGCTTCTTGGAGCTGAACGTTATGAGGTGGAGCACGGACGACCGGATCCTCATCCCTTTACAAGGCGAGAATGAGAATGAAGTGACCGTCGTCGAGGTCGACCTTTCGGGCCAATAGCAGGCCGCTACCGCAGGGCTCAACCCCCGAGCAGGCCCTTAGCCATACCACCGAGGCCGCCGCCGTCGTCGTCATCGTCGTCTCCACCGAGAAGGCCCTTGGCCATGTCGGCGATTCCGCCGCCGCCCTCTTCGTCATCTCCGCCGCCGCCGAGCATGTCGCCCAAGCCGCCCATTGCGCCGTCCATCATCCCGTCGGCATCAACACCGAGGGCACCCTTGACCTGGTTCGCAATCGGCCCGGGCAGAACGCCGTCGAGCTTCTCCATCACTGCGAGAACGGCAAGCTTTGCCTTCATCTCGGGGATTCCAGCCTTGTCGGCAACGGTTCCAATCAAATCGTCCATGTCGTGATCTTTCGTTGTACCGCCGAGGCCGAAATGCCTCGACGTGTTTCTAGCAGTTCACTTCGCTGTAGACAGGTCATTATGAGCGACCTACCCAATTGCCCGATCTGCACCATGGCCGACACGCTCGTCGCCGACGACGGCTTTGAGTGCGGTACCTGCGGGCACGAATGGCTCGGCGAGGCCGACGATGGCGTGGGCGAAGTTCACGACGTCAACGGCAAGCTCCTCTCCCCCGGCGACGACGTCGTGATCATCAAAGACCTCAAGCTCAACGGAAAGTCGGGCGGCATCAAAGTCGGGACGAAGGTCAAGTCGATCCGACTGATTGCGGGCGACCACCCCATCCAGGGCAAGGTCGACGGCCGCACCGTGCTGATCATTGCCGACAAAGTCAAGAAGGCCTAGTCACGCCTACTGTGGCGCGATGGCAGTTCGAATCGAAACGAATGGTCCGATCTGGACCGTGATCAATAGCCGACCCGAAGCCCGCAACGCAGTCAACCCCGAGGCCTCCAAGGCTCTGTTCGAGGCGTTCGTCGAGTTTGAGCGCGACGACGACGCGCAAGTCGCCGTGTTTTGGGGAGAAGGTGGAGCGTTCTGCGCTGGCTGGGATCTGAAACAGGCGGCTGGCCTCTCCAATGACGACGACGGCGTGAGCATGCTCTCGTTCGAGCGAACGACAGACGACGGCCACGCCCGCGGCCCCATGGGGCCCAGCCGCCTCGCGTTGACCAAACCGGTGATCGCCGCTGTCGCCGGACCCGCCGTTGCTGGTGGCATGGAGTTGGCGATGTGGGCCGATATTCGGGTCATGGAAGAAACGGCCTACATGGGCGTGTATTGCCGCCGCTGGGGAGTTCCTCTGATCGACGGCGGCACCGCCCGCCTACCTCGACTCGTTGGCGAGGGTCGAGCTCTCGACCTGATCATGACCGGCCGCCAGGTGATGGCCGACGAGTGCGAGCGAATTGGCTTGTGCGAGTACGTGGTCCCCGAAGGCGAGGCCCGCTCAAAGGCCGAATCCCTAGCAACCGACATCGCCGCGTTTCCCCAGCTCTGCATGCGCGCCGATGTTGCGTCGGCCAAGGCCACCTACGGCATGGAGCTACGCGACGCGCTCGAACACGAATTCACGAACAGCAAAGCCATGGTTCGCGCCGAAGGCATCGCCGGGGCGCGCCGCTTTTCCAATGGCGCGGGCCGCTCCGGTTCCTTCGAGGACTGACCGAACAGCCCCGAGAGGCTAGGTCTGACGGTAGGTCGAGAGGAACTTCTCGAGGCGGCCGATCGCGAACTGCAAATCTCGGACGCGGGGCAAGAACACAATCCGGAAGTGGTCGGGCTCGGGCCAATTAAACCCGGTGCCCTGGACCATCAAGATGTGCTCGGAACGCAAGAAGTCGAGCACGAATTGTTGATCGTCCACGATCTTGAACCGTTCGGTGTCGATCTTGGGAAACAGATAGAGCGCACCTGCTGGCTTGGTGCAGCTCACTCCTGGAATCGCGTTCAACATCTCGTGAGCCAGCTCGCGCTGCTCGAACAGCCGGCCGCCGGGGACCACGAACTCGCCAATGCTCTGATAACCGCCAAGCGACGACTGAATGGCGTGTTGGGCGGGCACGTTCGCGCACAGCCGCATCGAGGCCAGCATCCGCAAGCCCTCGATATAGCTTGCAGCGCGCGCCTTATCACCGCTGACCGTCATCCACCCCGAACGGAACCCGGCGACCCGGTAGGTCTTTGACAGTCCGTTGAGCGTGAGGAAGATCAGGTCGTCGGCAAGCGATGCGATCGACGTGTGCTCAGCGTCGTCGTAGATAATCTTGTCGTAGATCTCGTCGGCCATGACCACGAGATCGTGCTCGCGAGCAATCTCCACAATCTCGTTAAGGGTTTCGCGTGAGTACACCGCGCCGGTCGGATTGTTTGGATTGATGACGACGATGGCTTTGGTCCGATCCGTGACCTTCGATCGAATGTCGTCGATGTCGGGCGACCAATCGGTGTCTTCGTTGCAGCGGTAGTGCACTGCGACTCCGCCGCTCAAGTTCGTTGCCGCGGTCCACAACGGATAGTCCGGACTCGGGATCAGCACCTCATCGCCGTTGTTCAGCAGGCCCTGGGCGGCCATGCCAATGAGCTCGCTCACGCCGTTGCCGATGAAGATGTCGTCGATCTCGACGCCGGAGATACCCATCCGCTGGCCGTACTGCATGACTGCTTTTCGGGCGGTGTAGATGCCTTGGGAATCGGAGTAACCCTGCGCGGTGGGCAGGTTGCGCATCATGTCGACGAGAACCTCGTCAGGCGCTTCGAACCCGAAAGCGGCAGGATTGCCGATGTTCAGCTTGGTAATGCGGTGTCCCTCGTGTTCGAGCTTTACCGCCGCGTCGAGAACCGGGCCGCGAATGTCGTAGAGGACGTCGTCGAGCTTGTGGGACTTGTGAACCGATTCGGCCATCACAAAATCCTAGCGAGTTTCTGTGGTCGCCCAGCCGCTCATTCGCGGCACAGCAACCACAGATTCGTGTGTTTGACTGATCACATGGCCATCGACTTCACGCTTCCCCCCGAGATCGAGGAACTACGTGGACGAGTCCGAGCATTCATCACCGACGTGGTGCAGCCCGCCGAACCCGAGATCGATGAGCTTCGCGACAGCGATCGCAAGGCCTTCATCGAGCGCCTGATCGCGTTGCGCAAGGAGGCACACGCGCAAGGCCTGTGGTTGCCGCATATGCCTGTCGAGTGGGGCGGCATGGAGCTCGGCCACGTCGGGCTCGCAATGTTTCAAGCCGAGGCCGCCAAGGCCTACTACGGCCCATGGGTGATGAACTGCCAGGCCCCCGACGAAGGCAACATGCACACGTTGTTGCATTGGGGAACCAACGAGCAGAAGGAGAAGTACCTGAAGCCGTTGTGCGCCGGGAAAGCCACGAGCTGTTTCGCTATGACCGAACCCGAAGTTGCCGGTTCGGACCCGACGTTGATCAAGACGCAGGCCTACCCCGACGGCGACGAATGGGTGATCAACGGGCACAAGTGGTTTATCTCGAATGCCCACCGAGCTGACTTTGCGATTCTGGTGTGTCGCACCGAAGACGACCCGGATCTTCCCCAAGCCGCGAATTCGGCCTTCATCATCGACATTCCATCCGACGGCTGGACCGAGAAGCGCCAGATCGAAACCATGCACGGCAGTACCGGGCATAGCGAGATCGTGATTTCGGATCTGCGGGTCCACAACGATCAGATGCTCGGTGGCCGCGGCCAGGGGCATCTGCTTGGCCAATATCGGCTGGGGCCAGCGCGCCTGGCGCATTGCATGCGCTGGATCGCTCAAGCCGAAACGGCGCTCGACATGATGGTCGACCGTTCACTCGACCGCTACAGCCACGGTTCGATCCTCGCGGAGAAGCAGGGCGTCCAGTGGATGATTGCCGATTCGGCCATGGAGCTCTACCAGTGCAAGCTGATGGTGCTGCACGCGGCGTCGAAGATCGACGCTGGTGAAGACTTCAAGAGTGAGGTCTCGATGGCCAAGCACTTCGTTGCGAACAGCCTCGGGCGCATCATCGACCGCTCGATCCAAGTCCACGGCGCTCTCGGCTACTCGACCGACACTCCCCTTGCGCACATGTACCAGCACGCTCGTTGGGCGCGCTTTGCCGATGGAGCTGACGAGATTCACCAGATGCGCATCGCGCAGCGGACCATCGCGGCCTACAAAGACGACGGCAGCACCCGGCGCGCAACCGGGGATCTTCCAATCTGATGGTCATCAGTTCCGGTCTGCTCCTGTATCGACGATCGACCAGCGGCGAGCTCGAAGTTCTCCTCGGCCACATGGGCGGGCCGCTCTGGGCGCACAAACACGAACATGCGTGGTCCATCCCAAAGGGTTTGGCCGAGGTGGGCGAGACCGACCTTCTCGCGGTGGCCGAGCGCGAGTTCGATGAGGAGATGGGCTCACGGGCGCCTAACGCGCCGACAATCGAACTCGGATCGGTGCCTTCGGGCAGCAAAACCATCACGATTTTCGCCCGAGAGGGCGATTTCGACGCCGAAAACGCCTCCAGCAACACGTTTTCGATGGAATGGCCCCGAGGATCCGGCAAATTCGGTGATTTTCTCGAGATCGACAGGGCCGAATGGGTACCGGTATCCAACGCAACCACCTATCTGACCAAAGGACAGGGCCCGTTTGTTCAACGGTTAGTCGACGCTCTCGCTGCCGATTAGACAAAATTTGGGAACTCAAACGAATCTGCCGACGTACAAGGGGTATGGACGGACAACGTTTTGGCCTTCGATTGCGGCGTGCCGGGTGTGTGATTGCCTTGGGATTGGTCGCTGCTGCGTGC
The DNA here is from genome assembly GCA_964570495.1 of uncultured Acidimicrobiales bacterium. GTDB lineage: Bacteria > Actinomycetota > Acidimicrobiia > Acidimicrobiales > SHLQ01 > SHLQ01. Next base: position 6,753 of record CAZMYN010000019.1, read on the forward strand.
AGCCCCAACGACACCGTGACCCAAGCTGAACTTCCCGCGACAACAGCCCCGCCAGCCACGGTCGCTGCTCCCACCACAACCACCACCGAACCTCCGCCAGCTTCGGTTGAGTTCACGACCGATCAAGATTCGGGCCGAACACCGTTCAGCGGAGCCGAAGATT
>CAZMYN010000019.1:7015-24320 GCA_964570495.1 uncultured Acidimicrobiales bacterium
GAGTTCACGACCGATCAAGATTCGGGCCGAACACCGTTCAGCGGAGCCGAAGATTCAGAACCGCGTACCCGCCCAACTCAAACTGGCACCGTGACCCTCGATGACGACGACCCATTCGAGAACGGGCAAAACGTCTCTGGCGACATCGCCGTGCTGAGAAATCAACAGCGGATCCAAACCGTGATCTCGGCGGGTCAACGACTCACCGTCACGTTTGAAGCGGGAACTCCCGATAGCGAGAACACTCTGTGCACCAACGACGGTTCTCTCGAAGTAATTGAGCTCGACCGACAGGTTCAGATCGAAGTCACCGAACTGCAGATCTTCGCCCCCGGAGCACACTCAAGCGACTGTCCGCGAGCAACCGGAGCGCCGTGGGCGGTCACCACCCGACTGCAAGAACCCATCGGAGACCGGGTAGTCGTCGACCAGTGGACCGGTCGCGAGCATCGGGTAGTCGCCGAAGAAGCCCGTTTGGTTCCGACATGGCTGCCCGAAGGATGGATCACGCTGCGCGACGACGAACTCCTGCCCTTGCGCACTGCCCGATACGTGGCTCCCAATGGCGAGATCTTGGTATTTCAGGTTGCACCGATCACGGCGGGTTACCGCTTGACCGATCACCGAGAAGAGCGAGGCTGGGAGCCAACATCGGTTCGCAATCCCGACGACGGCGTGTTCCTCAGCCTCGACGACCGGCGAACGAGCGTGACCTTCGAAGAACAGGGTTGGTACTACAAGGTCAACAGCACCCCTGGAGTCGACCCATCGATCGTCCTCGAATTTGCTCGCTCGTTCGAGCGTCCGGCGCTCGCAGGCGAACTCGACCCAGCGCTTACGCCACGCGAGGTCTCGGTACCTCAACCCGGTCAAGAGGAGCGCGAAGCTCGGGCTCTGCAAGGTGTCGCAATCGAGTAGTCGCTGTCATGGGTCCGGGCTCTACTATTTGACCGTGACGAACAACGGCTTTGACGCAGAGGCAAAGGAAGCTGAGCTTCGAACCGAGTCCGAAAAGTGGGACACGACTGCGCCAGTCGATGCCGAGCCTGGCGATATTCCGGTGATCGACGTGTCGGCATACCTCGAATCGCGCTCTCGGGGCGATCTCGAAGAGACAGCAGAGCAACTCGCTCATGCGTGTGAAACAGTCGGGTTTTGGCAACTCGTGGGCCATGACATCACGCCCGATTTGATAGCCAATGCGTTTGGCGCCATGACCAATTTCCATTCTTTGGCCAACGAGGTCAAGGAGCAGATTCGGATGGATCGACCCGACTGGCCGCTCACGGGCGTTGGTTATCTACCGGTCGGAAACCGGAAACTGCCAGCGAGATCTACCGGCAACGAGAACGAAGCATTCATCATTAAGTCGGACCGAGATATCGAGTCCGCCGACAATCAATGGCTTCCCGAGGATCAAGTGCCAGGGTTCCGCTCGACCGTCGAGGTGTTTGGCCAAGCGCTCGAAGCGCTAGCCCTCGACTTGCTACCGATCTACGCCACGGCACTGGGCCTAGAGCCTGGCTGGTTCGCACCAGGTTTCGAGCATCCCTTCTGGCGTCTCCGAATGACCCGCTACCCAGCAGCCCCCAAACCCAAAGATTTGTCCCCCGTTTCGGACCATATAGGTTCCAAACGGGGGACAAATCTCTCTTACGGGATCAATCCGCACGTTGATACGACCTTCTCTACGCTCCTGTTGCAGGACTCGCCAGGACTCACGATCTTCCATACGCCGAAACAGCAGTGGATCAACGTGCCTGTGGTCGACAACGCGTTTGTTGTGAACTCGGGCGAGTTGCTTCGACAGTGGAGCAACGATCGATATCTGTCGGTTCGACACTTTGCGAACGCCACCTACGCCGACCAAGACCGCTATTCGATTCCATTCTTCTTCAATGCCACTCGGGATTACCCCATGGAATGCATTCCAACGTGCTGCGACGCAGACAACCCCGCTAAGTACCCAACGATCTCGTACAACGAGAGCCAGGGCGTCGTGCAGGGCGAGTAGCACCTAAAACAAAATCTGTGGTCGCTGAGCCGCGCATGTTCAGGCTTACAGACCACAGATTTTCTGGGGGTTAGCTGCGCGAACGGAATGGACTCAGGTCGAGGGTGCTGGTTCCGGCGGCAACCTGTTGGGCGACCGCTTCGCCGAGGGCGGTCGAGTGTTTGAACCCGTGGCCGCTACATGGTGACATCACGATGATTCGATCCGAACGTGGGTCGGTGTCGATCAGGAAGTGATCGTCGGTCGTGTTCGTGTAGAGGCAGACCGCCGTACGAATGCAATTGGGCGTAACGCCGTTGAACTTTGGGGCGACGTGCACGTTGTAGAACGTGTCGATCTCGGCTTGGGAGACATCGCGATCAACGGTGCGAGCGTCGGTGGTTTCGAGAAACTGTTCGCCGAGGATCTTTACGGCCGGCGTGCCCCCGGGCGGCATGGGAAACAGCCCGATGTAGTCCTCATCACGTTGAGCAATCCACATCACGAACGGAATCGACTCGGTTGTGAATGCGTCGAGGTCGTCGACCTCGAACCAATAGACCACTTGCCGACTGACGGTTACCTGATCGCTGTGTTCAGACGATGCCAACTCGCCAAACCAGGGGCCGGTAGCGAGCACGACGTTTCGTGCCTCGTAGGTCCCAGCGGCGGAGCGCACCGCCACGGACTCATCGTGCGGTTCGACCGTTTCGACCAACTCGTTCACCCGCAGGGTGGCACCGAGTTGGCCAGCGAGGGCGAGCTGCACCTCGACCGCACGCTCGGCCATGACGAGGCCCGCCGTGGGTTCGAAGCCGGCGTTGCGGTCGTCGGGCACCGTGATCCATGGGTGCTCAACACGGACCTCGGCGGGTTCCTTCACCTCGAAGGGAATCTGACCAACCTGCGCGATCCGATCGGTCTCGGTAACGAAGTCTTCCCAACGCTGCCCGGGCACCGGCTCTTGTTCGGTGATGATGATGCCGCCGCACTCATGAAGTAGCTCGACGCCAGTCTCGGCCTCGAGCTCTCGCCAGATCTCATGGGATCGCTTCACGAACGGCAAATACTGCGGCCCTTCCCCCACCGCCAGCCGGGTGATTCGGGTTTCCGCTTTGGTCGAGCCGAGGTCGTGTGGCGGGTCGTACTGGTCAATACCCAGCACCGACAGCCCGAGCTTTGCAGCGTGGTAGGTCACAGCGGCGCCCATTGCGCCCAGCCCCACAACAATGAGGTCATAGGAGTCCGAGGCCATCAACGCTTTCTAGCGGCACTGTTCGCCGGTCGCTCAGTCCTGCACCGGTACGCTCGTTCAATGAACGCCGATCAACACGACGTTGACGCAATCGTCGCGAGCCTCGACCTCGAGGAAATCGATCGCAACCTGTACCGAGGGCACCCTCCGTACTGGGAGAGCGGCCGACTCTTCGGCGGAATCGTCGCCGCGCAGGCGTTGGCAGCGGCCTACGGCACGATCCAAGACATCCACGTGCATTCGCTGCACAGTTACTTCTTGCGCCCCGGCGACCCAGAGATCCCGGTTATCTACGAGGTCGATCCAATTCGTGATGGGCGAAGCTTTGCGACACGTCGAGTCGTCGCCCGCCAGCGTGGCGAAGCGATCTACAACCTGTCGGCCTCGTTTCACAAGGTCGAGGATGGCTTCGAACATCAAGCCGCAGCCCCGGACGTTCCCGGCCCCGACGACGCCCCCACTGCCCAAGACTTCGGGCTCACGCCACGCGATTACCTTCCCCGCTTCTGGGAAACGAACGGCGTGCCGATCGACATTCGCCACTTCCACGGACCCGATGAGTGGGAGCCCGGAATTGCTCAACGGAACATGTGGATTCGGGCCAACGGCACGCTGGCCGACGACTCCATCTGTCACAAACTGATGCTCACCTATCTGAGCGACTTCTCGCTGCTCGGCACTGCTGTCCGCATGCACGCCAAGGACTTCGAGCACATCATGGCCGCGAGCCTCGACCACGCGATCTGGTTTCATCGCGAGTTCCGAGCCGACGAATGGCTGCTCTACTCGACGAGTTCCCCATCAGCCACCGGGGCCAAGGGATTCAACATTGGGCACTTCTTCGACGCCGACGGCACGCTGGTTGCCTCGGCCGCTCAAGAAGGCTTGATGCGTCCGCTACGGTCCGAGGCATAGCCGCCGTGAGAGGACGCACATGACAACGCCTGAAGCGTGGAATAGCCAAGCCGAAGGCGAGCTTCGTGGGCGGCCGCTCGACGACCTGACCACCGAGACCCCCGAGGGCATTTCGGTCAAGCCGCTGTACACCCAAGACGACGTCGCCGATCTCGACCACCTCGACTCGCTCCCCGGAACAGCGCCGTTCCTCCGAGGGCCTCGGGCAACGATGTACACCAACCGGCCGTGGACCATCCGCCAATACGCCGGGTTCTCGACCGCTGAAGAGTCGAACGCGTTCTACCGAGCCAACCTCGCCGCTGGTCAGATGGGCCTGTCGGTGGCGTTCGACCTTGCCACCCATCGCGGCTACGACAGCGACCATCCCCGCGTCGTTGGCGATGTTGGGAAAGCCGGCGTCGCGATCGATTCGGTCGAAGACATGAAGATCCTCTTCGAGGGCATCCCGCTCGATCAGATGAGCGTCTCGATGACCATGAACGGAGCCGTGCTCCCAATCCTGGCGTGCTACATCGTGGCGGGTGAAGAACAAGGCGTCGAGCAGGCGCAGCTCTCGGGCACCATCCAAAACGACATCCTCAAAGAGTTCATGGTGCGCAACACCTACATCTACCCGCCCGAGCCAAGCATGCGGATCGTGTCGGACATCATTGCGTACACGAGCCAGAACATGCCCAAGTTCAACTCGATTTCGATCTCTGGCTACCACATTCAAGAGGCTGGAGCGACGCCCGATATCGAGCTTGCCTACACCCTTGCCGATGGCATCGAGTACGTGCGGGCCGCCATTGCCGCGGGCCTCGACGTCGACGCGTTTGCGCCGCGGCTGAGCTTCTTCTTCAACATTGGCATGGACTTCTTCATGGAGATCGCAAAGCTCCGTGCTGCCCGTCTGCTGTGGGCCGAGCTCATGGCCGAATTCGAACCCGAAAACCCGAAGTCCTCGATGCTGCGGACACACTGCCAGACGTCGGGAGTGTCGCTCACCGAACAGGACCCGCATAACAACGTCGTGCGCACTGCCTACGAGGCGCTCGCCGCGGTGCTTGGCGGAACGCAAAGCCTGCACACCAACAGCTTCGACGAGGCGCTCGGGCTGCCTACCGAGTTCAGCGCCCGTATCGCCCGCAACACCCAACTGATCCTGGCCGAGGAAACCGGTGTGACCCGTACGGTCGATCCGCTCGGCGGCAGCTACTACGTCGAGTCGTTGACCGCTGCGCTCGCCGATCGGGCCCGCGAGATCATTGCCGAGGTCGAGGAAATGGGTGGGATGACCAAGGCAATCGCCACCGGCACCCCGAAGCTTCGGATCGAAGAGGCAGCGGCGTTGCGTCAAGTGCGAGTCGATCGTGGAGTCGACACGGTCGTCGGCGTAAACAAATACACCGTCGACGATGCCGAGTCGGTCGACGTGCTCGACGTCGACAACACCCAAGTCCGCCAGCAACAGGTGCAGCGACTCGAAGAGGTCCGCTCCCAACGCAATGCTGAGGCGACCGAGACCGCCCTCGAAGCTCTCACCGCTGCTGCAATTGGCAACAGCAACCTCTTGGAGGCGTGCGTAGCTGCGGCACGTGCCCGAGCGTCGGTCGGCGAAATGTCCAATGCCCTCGAAGCGGTGTTCGAACGTCACCGAGCCGAAACCCAGCTGCTGTCGGGGGTCTATGCAGCTGCCTATGAAGACGACCCCGCCTTTGCCGAGTTGACCGCAGCGGTAAAGAACTTCGCCGAATCGGTGGGGCGAAAGCCCCGCATGTTCCTCGCCAAGATGGGTCAGGACGGCCACGATCGCGGCGGCAGGGTTATCGCTACCGCCTTTGCCGACATGGGTTTCGATGTGTACGTCGGCCCCCTCTTTCAAACGCCCGAAGAAGCAGCGACGTCGACGGCGAGTCACGATGTCGACGTCGTTGGCGTGTCCAGCCACGCGGCTGGTCACCTCACGCTGGTACCCGAACTGATGACGGCGCTGCGCGAGGCTGGCCAAGACGTTGCGGTGATCTGTGGTGGCGTTATCCCACCGAAGGACTACCCCGCGCTCCGCGCTGCTGGGGTTGCGGCGATATTTGGCCCTGGTACGAACGTCCCCGACGCGGCGGCAGAGGTACTCAACGTGATCACGCAACGCCGATCGGGGAACACCGATGTCTGAGATACAGCGGCCCTTCTCCATCCTTGGCATCCAGCAGATCGCGATAGGTGGCGACGACCTCGCTGCGCTGCGAACCCTCTGGGTCGACACTCTCGGCATCGAAAAGACCGGCGAGTACAGCGCCGAGTCCGAGAATGTCCGAGAGGACATCTTGACGCTCGGCCACGGGGCCCACGCCGTCGAGATCGACCTGATGGAACCCCTTGACCCCGAGGCTCGACCTCGGGTCAACACGCCACCGCTGAACCACGTTGGCTTGTGGGTCGACGACCTGGCCGCGGCCCATGAGTGGCTCGACGCTGCAGGGATGCGGTTTACGCCTGGCGGTATTCGCACGGGCGCATCGGGCTACGACGTGTGCTTCATCCATCCAAAGCCGAACGACGACTTTCCGCTCGCCGGCGAGGGCGTTCTCATCGAGCTCGTCCAAGCGCCGCCGGAGATCATCGAGGTTCTTGGGTGAGCGTTCCGGACAACTATCCGGTCATTGTTTCTGTAGCCGCGGTCGAAAACCGCAGCGGCGATGCCGAGCCGGTCGCCATGATGGTGAGCGCCTCGCAACAGGTCCTGGCCAGCGTTGGCCATGTGCTCGACAGCGCGGTCGACACGGTCTCGGTAGTGCGCGGGATCTGGCCATACGTCGACCCGGGCACGCTCGTCGCCCAACGACTACCGGGAACCGTTGCGCCCACCACCGCCATTACCCCCATTGGCGGCAACGCGGCCTACGACCTGGTGGCCCACACCGCCGAAGCGATCGCGAACGGCGAGCAGCGCGCCGCGATTATTTGTGGCGCAGAGACCATGCGGACCCGCCGCAAGGACAAGGCCGCTGGTCGCCGTTCGCAGTACTTGTCCGAAACCGATAGCGCCGAGCCTGGTCTGGTGATTGGCAAGGACGTGCCCCTTTCCGACGAGTTCGATACCGCGGCTGGGCTTCATTACCCGGTGAACTTCTACGCGCTTGTAGAAAGTCGGATCCGGCACCGGCGGCGCGAGTCGAACAATGCGCACCTCGAGCGTATTGCGGCGCTGTGGGCCGCTGGCAGCGAAGTTGCATCGAGCAACCCGCACGCGTGGATTCGCGAGCCGGTCAGCGCACAGATGATTGCCACCGCATCGGAAACAAATCGCCCCATCGCTGCGCCGTACACAAAGCTCCTCACCAGCAACATCGACGTTGACCAGGGCGCGGCACTGTTGATGTCGTCGTACGGGCGCGCCAAGGCCGCGGGGATTGCCGATGCCGACATGGTGTTCGTGTTGGCTGGGGCATCAGCCCACGACGAGCTCACGATTCGCAAGAGAGAACGGCTCGACGAATCGCCCGCAATGCGCGCCGTCGGTCGCGCGGCGCTCAGCGCAGCAGGGCTGACCATGAAGAAGATCGACCACCTCGATCTGTACTCCTGCTTTCCCGCAGCGGTGCAACTTGCGACCCAGGCGCTGGGATTGCCCGAGGAGCGGCCATTCACGATCACTGGCGGAATGACCTTTGCTGGCGGCCCACTAAACGGCTACGGCACCCAAGCAATCGCCCGAGCAGCCGAACTTCTTCGGGCCACATCGAAGACGGCTCTGCTCACCGGCAACGGCGGCTACTTCACGAAACACAGCGCTCTCGTGTTGAGCGGCTCGGCGCCACGGACAGGCTTTGCTTTCGCCCATCCACAAGGTGTTGTTGACCGCGAACCCACTCGCCCCCTCGCCTCGGGCGAGCTTTCAGATTCCGGCACAATCGAGGCGTACACCGTTCCCTTTGGACGAGACGGTGAACCACGAACAGCGATCGTGTCGGTGATCGATCCACGAGGCCGCCGCCATTGGGCGCTGGCCGATGCTGCTGTTGATATTGAGCGCCTTGTTCATGCCGAGAAATCAATCGGCACCCCCGTGTCTCTCGGGGTATCCGACAAATTTGATGTACCCCGCGTCACATTTTGACATGAAACTGAAACCACTTTTAGAGGCGCGAATAGCCTTGGAAGTGACAAGATGTGAGTAATCGAGAATGCGGGGACACGATGGCGGCAATTTCATTTCAAAAACAACACAAGACGTGGGGAAATGGTGTGGGACAAGCTTCGGTAGTAAACGCTACGGAATACCAGAGCGCAGAACGCCTGAAGGCATCACGCAAGGAACGCCGAGCCAACCGTGCTCAGGCGCTTGCCGAACAACTTTCCGAATAGAACAACTCAGTTCTTCGCAAGATCGGTAAACGGCGTGTCCTTCGCTGGTCCCGGTTCACGGGGCAGGCCGAGGCCGCGCTCGCCAATGATGTTTCGCTGCACCTGATCGGTGCCTCCATAAATCGCCGGTCCCGGAGAGAACATGATCATCTCTTGCACGAGCGCTTCGATGCCCTCGTCGTCGTGCAGCGTCGAGTCCATTCCAAGCACCGAGGCGCCGAGTTCACGCCCTTGCCGATAGAGCTCGCTCATCATGAGCTTGGAGATATTTGGCGAAGCTGACGAGGCGCCTTTCGTGCGGCCGCGCAAGGCCGTGAAACGATTGACCTGGGCAAGTTCGTAGAAGCGCACGAAGCGTTCCCGGACGAGCGGATCGTCGATCAAGCCACGTCTGGTCGCTTCGTCGACGAGACGTTGCCAGTAGCCAAGATTGGGTTGCGGGATGCCATCTTCGCCCGTGCGTAGCCGAGAGGCGACGTCGCCAGCTCGCCGATCGAAGTTGTTGGCGATGGAGCCAGGAGTGCAACTGTTGAGTGGGACAGGGTTTGCGCCCAGACTCATGCGTTCAAACGTGAGGGTGTCGTTGGCGACGCGCCAGCCGTTGCCATCTTCACCAATCAAGTTGCCCACTGGGACCCGGGCGTCGTCGATGAACACCTCGTTGAAGATGGCGCGTCCGGTCATTTCGGTGAGCGGCCGTACGTCGACTCCGTCCTGATGCATGTCGAAGGCGAACCAACCAATGCCCGAGTGCTTGGGAAGTGCCGGGTCGGTCCGGGCAATCAGCATTGCCTTGTCGGCGATCTTGCCACCCGACGTCCAGACTTTCTGCCCGTTCACCGTGAACTCGTCACCGTCACGGATTGCCGATGTTTGGATGCTCGCGAGGTCAGAGCCTGCGTTTGGTTCCGAGAACAGCTGACACCATGCGTCGGTCCCGTTGAGGATCGGCTTCACGAGCCGCTCGATCTGCTCGGGAGTGCCGTGGGCTGCGATGGTTGGCGCCGCCAGCATCATTCCAAGGCCAGTGGGTGGACCCATCGCGCCGGCGTCGGAGAGTGCTTGGCGAACCTCACTGGTCTCTCGTCGGCCATACCCGCGACCGCCAGCGGCCTCGGGCAGTGTTGGATGGCTATACCCAGCGTCAGCGAGCAGCTGCCACCAGTCACCCACGAGCAACTCTGGGTCCCAATTGTCGCGAACCCAGGTTGAGGCTTGGGCAGCAGCGCTCATCGGGGCCAGATGCCTAGATGTCGAGCAGGGTGTCTTCGAGGATGTGGCCGGGACCTTCGCAGGTTTCACATGTGGTCGAGAGCGATTCGACCAAGCCCTCGCCAATGCGCTTGCGGGTCATTTCGACCAGCCCCAGTTCGGAGATCTCGAACACTTGGGTTCGGGTCTTGTCTTGGGCAAGTGCTTCCCGGAAGACACGCACGACCTCGTCGCGGTTCTTCTTGACCTCCATGTCGACAAAGTCGATCACGATGATTCCACCAACGTCGCGGAGGCGAAGCTGACGAGCAACCTCGCGGGCTGCTTCGAGGTTGTTCCTGTAGACGGTTTCTTCGAGGCTCGACCGACCGACGTTCTTGCCGGTGTTCACGTCGATCACGGTCAGCGCTTCGGTCTGCTCGATGATGAGCGAACCTCCCGACGGCAGCCAGACCTTCGTGTCGACTGCTTTGCGAAGTTGCTCAGAGACGTGGTGGCGTTCAAAGAGCGAGAGCTGCTCGGCATCACGGTCGTAGTACTGCACCCGGTCTGCAAGAGCCGGCGTGATGGACTCGACGTAGCTCTTTACGTCCTCGTAAAGGGCCTTGTCGTCGATGATGATGCCGCGGTGGTCCTTGCCGAACTCTTCACGGATGACCCGTACAGCCATTTCAGGCTCGCGGTAGAGCAACGCTGGCTTGCCGGCGCTCGCGAGCTTTTCGATTGCTTCCCATTGCTCGGCAAGGCGCTTGACGTCGTTGACGATCTCATCTTCGGTCACGTTCTCGGCGGCGGTTCGCACGATAATTCCGGCGCCCTTTGGCTTCACACGATCGAGGATCTTGCGAAGGCGCTTGCGTTCTTTTTCGGGGAGCCGCTTGGAGATTCCGTAGGTGTCGCTGTTGGGCACCAAGACGACGAAGCGCCCGGGAAGTGAAACCTCTTGGGTGAGGCGAGCACCCTTGTGAGCAATCGGGTTCTTGGTGACCTGGCAGATGATGTTCTGCTTGGCCTTGAGAAGCTGCTCGATCCGCGTGCTTCGATTCTTTGATCCGTCGGTGTGCACGTCGCCTCGGTAGAGCACGGCGTTCTTTGGGGTGGTGATGTCGATAAAGGCAGCTTCCATACCCGGAAGGACGTTCTGGACCTTGCCGAGGTAAATGTTGCCGTGGATCTGGGCGACGTCGTCGGAGGGTCGAGACACGTAGTGCTCGATCAGAGTGCGGCCTTCGAGGACAGCGATCTGCGTTGCCTCATCTCGAACCGAGACACACATGAGGTAGCGGCCTGCTGGCTTGCCCTTGCGTTCGCGTCCCTTACGCAGGGCAAGAGTTTCTTCGTCGAGCTCGACAGCTTCGCCGGTGAGCGCGGTGACAGGTTCTACGGACTTGTTAGCACCGCCGCCTCCGCCGCCACGACCGCGGCCGCCGCGCCTGCGGCGACGACGTCCGCCACCTTCACCGTCGTTGTTCTTGTTGTTGGCGCCACCGTTGTTCGAAGAGCTGTTGTTGGAGCCCCCGTTGTTCGAGGAACGGTTGTTCTTCGACTCGTTCTTTGCGCCACCGTTATTGGACCCTCCATTGTTCGAAGAGTTGTTGGAGCCGCGGTTCGATCCGCCTCTGCGACGGCGACGTCCGCCACCACCAGAACCGCCGGAGTTACCGGAGTTGTCGCTCTTGTTTGTTGTGGGGCTTGCTGGGGCAGGACGGCGATCGCCGATTTTTGGCTTGCTATCGCTCGTGGCGCGCGCGCTGGCTTGGCCAGCGGCACGATCAGCCGATGTGCTGCCGCCTCCCTGGCGGCTCGCCGGTGATTCGTCGGACATGGATTTCCCTTCGTTGGGTGCACCGCGTGGGATGCACCGCATGGCTTGCACCGGCCAACTTGGGCCCTGTGTGCATAGCAACATGCATAAATTTGTTTGAGTCACGGCCTAGCGCGGCCGTGGGCGAAACCTTCTCGGAGCGCATCGAGGATGAAGTCCCCGTCTTGATTCGCTTCTGCGTTTTGGTCTCGCGTACGTACATTGACACCCTTGTCGAGCGCTTTGCGCTCTAAATATTCTCGACATTCCGTCGAGATCCCCCGCACACGTGGTGACTGCATGCGGCGGCCGTCAATCACTCTATCGGCACCCATCCCATCTGGTGTGAACCCTGTTTCCCCTTCGGGGAACGTTGCGGAGTCTTCCCCTCCGTGACGCCAAATCGCGACGGAGTCGCTGGCGTCTAAGGATCCGGAGCCCGTGGCCGCTACCTCAGGCGATGCGCGTGGACGTTCTCGACGAGTCCGAGTGCAATAAGGCTGGTCACCATCGAGGAGCCGCCATAGCTGATCAGCGGCAGCGGAATCCCGGTCACGGGCATGATGCCCATGTTCATTCCTACGCTCTGGAAAGTCTGGAAGAGGAACATCGAGAAGACACCAACGCAGATCAAGCGCCCAAACTCGTCCTCGGCAAGGTGCGCTACTCGCCAGATACGGAGCAGCAGCAAGCCCATCAGGGCAAGCAGCAGTGCGCCGCCAATGAAGCCGAACTCTTCGCCGAGCACCGAGAAGATGAAGTCGGTTTCTTTCTCAGGGACCAACGAGTTGATGTTCTGGGTGCCTTGGAAGAGGCCTTGCCCGCTCAGCCCGCCGCTGCCGATGGCGATCTCGCTTTGGTTCACGTTCCAGCGAGCAAGATTGGCTGGATCCGACGATACGAACGAGGTGAACCGGTTGAGCTGTGTCTCGAGCAGGTAGCCGCTGCGAATCATCGCATAGATCGCCACCGATACCGCTACGAGCACCGCAACCACGTGGCGCATCGCCACGCCCGCTACGAGCACGATTCCAGCGACGACGGCGGCGTAGACCATGACGGTCCCGAAGTCGGGTTGCAGCAGCACGAGGCCGGCATAGGAGCCCGAGAGCGCCAAACCGACCAATACATTCACGAACTCGAGGCCTTCGCGTGACTCGACCGTGCTGAACCACGACGCAAGCGCGAGGATCAGCGCGAGCTTGGCGAACTCGGATGGCTGCACGGTGATGAAGCCAAGCGAGTACCACGAGGTTGCGAAGGTGTTGAGGTCAGATCCAAAGACAAACAGGCCCAGCAATGCCAAAAGCCCAACGCCGTAGACGAACGGAACAGCCACCTTGAGCTTTCGGTAGTCGACGGCAGTGGTTATCCCTGCGGCGACGAACCCGACGGCGATAAAGACAGCTTGACGTTTCAGAAAGCCGGTGTTGGCGATGTCTTCGGGGTTGAGCACGCCGCGCGTTGCGGAGAAGACGACAACGATTCCAATGCCGAGCAGAGCGATGGTCAACAAGATGATCGAGGCATCGAGACGCAGCCACAGCGGCCCGTCGTTCTCGCGGTCAGAGAAGCGAGGAGATGTCGAGGTATGTGTTCGAAGAGCGGTCACTGGCCGCCCCCTGACGCGGCGCTTTCCACTACGGCATCTTCAGCAGCTTCGAGAAGTCCCAAGTCTGTGATGCTATCAACCCCGTAGAAGGTGTCGATTTCATCTTGCGTCAATGCTTGCGGAATGCTGTCTTCGGCCAAGGACTTGAACAGGCGGGCCGCCATAGGCGCTGCTTGCTTTGAGCCGAATCCTGACTCTTCGAGCACGATGGCAACCACGTACTCGGGCTCTTGGACCGATGTTCCCCACGTCGTCGATCCGCTTGGGCCAAACCCGACAAACATCGAGTTGTCCGCACGGCCCAAGACCTCGGCGGTTCCGGTCTTGCCCGCAACGGGCCAGTTGATCAGGTCGAACGAAACGCCACCCTCTTCGGGCTTGTTGAAGGCATCGAAGCCCGTTCCAGCGGGTTGGGTGAGGTCTGGCTTGTCTTGAAGCGTTACACCCAAGAGCCCATCGAGGATCTGGCGTTCGATGCTGTCGGGAATGTTGGCCTCGCGCAAGGTGCGGGGGCCAAAGACAACTTCTTCGTCGTCCTCGTCGGGAGGCACGACCCGTGAGACGACGTTCGGCGCAAAGACCGTGCCGCCGTTTGCGAGGGTTGCATAGGAGTTCGCGAGCTGAAGCGGCGTGACCGAGACGATTCCCTGGCCAATCGCGAGGTCGGTGTTTTCGCCCGGGCCCCAGTCGCCACGGGGAAACGCCTCGGGGTTGGCGAGGTGACGCTCACGGAACTGTTGAGCGGTGAACATCGTGCCCGCTTTTTCGTTTGGCAGCTGGATGCCGGTCTCGAGGCCATAACCAAACTCACGTGCGGTCTTTTGAATGCCCTCGGGGTCGATCTCATTGTCGTCGGCAACCCAGAACGCCTCGCCGATCCGGTAGTAATAGGTGTCCGACGAGAACGTCAGCGAGTGGCGCAGGTCAACGCCCTCGATCGGGGTGCCACCGGCGTTGCGCTTACGGCAACCGCTCGCCAACGCACCCTCGACGTCGCCGGTGAAGTCGATGTTGCACGAACGCAAGTCCCAGTAGCCCGGGTCCGAGATCGGGACGTTCCAGTCATCGACGAACTGCCAACCAAACACGTCGTGAACTTCTGCGGCGATGGCAGAGAAGGGCTTGAACGTCGAGGCTGCCGGGTAGACCTCCGACACGGCCCGGTTCAGCAGCGGCTGGTGCGCCAACGGGTCGCTCAACCGGTCGAACTGGGTTTGGCTGATGCCGTCGATGAAGTCGCCGGGATCAAAGGTTGGGTACGAGGCCATGGCGAGCACTTCGCCGGTTTGAGGATCGAGAATCACCGCTGCACCCGCAGGCGCACGGAAGGGTTCCTCGTCTTGCAACACTTCGACTTGGCGTGCCCGGTCGAGCGTGAACTTCAGTTCGGATTCGAGACGGACCTGTAAGTCGATATCGATGGTCAAGTGAACGTCGGATCCGCGAATCGGGTTCGTTTCGCTCGTGATTTCAACCAGGTTCTCGACGTTGTCGACCAAGAATTCTCGAGTGCCGGGCACGCCGCGCAGCTCGTTCTCAAAGAAGTTCTCGATGCCCTGCTTGCCGATCTCGTCGTTACGCCGGTACTGCTTGCCTTCAGGGTCTTCGATCATGACGAGCGGGTCGTCGCTGTCGGGGTCGTCGATGAGGTATAGGTCTTCCTTGGCTGCAAGCTCGTCGCCGGTAATCGACCCGACGTAGCCCAAGATGTGCGCACCCTTGTCGCCGAAGGGATAACTGCGCACGAGGTCTTGGTCGACGGTGACTCCGGGGAATCGATCGGGGCGCTCGCCGATGAAGATAAGGAGTTCTTCCTCGACGTCGCGTGCGATGGGAATATCGTCGAAGGCAGTGAATGACGGATCATCGAACGCTGCCTGAAGATCGGAGACCTTGGTCAGCTGACCCGACTGGGAGAGCTCGCGGGCGAGGTCAGCGAACATCTCGGTTCGGAACTCGGTCCGGGCATCGACGCTGTCAAAGCCAAGCTCGCGGAGTTGCTTGACGTGTTCGTCGGTGTTGATCGTGACGATTGTCGAGAGGCGATTCTCGACGAGCACCCGACCGTTGCGATCGAGGATCTGTCCTCGGGGAGCTTGAGTTCGAATCGATCGGGTGATGTTGCTTTCGGCACGAACTTCAAATTGTTCGGACTCGAGGGCTTGGAGGAACCAGAGGCGCCCGAAGAGCGCGAGGAACAGCGAGACAGCAACGACGCCGAGCAGGCGCATGCGAACGCGACTTGTGTCCTCCATCAGGTGATCACTTCCTCGACGTGTGCGGTCGAGCTCCCTAGCGTTTGTGTGTGTTTGCTGGCCACTAGTTCACCACGCTGCGGGCTGGTTCGGTACGCGCCGCTGCCGTCGGGTCGGCGAGGGCCCATCCGTACAAGGCCCGGACGCCAATCGACAGCGGAACGGCGTAGATCGCGACCCCGATCGCCTTCCACACGAGGCCCAATTCGACGAATTGCTCCGAGCCGAGAACGCCCAGCCCAAAGCCGTAGCCAAGGGTCGCAAAGAACGCCGATAGAGCAATGAGCATCGGCAGGACTCGCAAGTCGTCGGAGTCGATGGTGAGCGAGAACTGGCCAGCTAAGAAACCAAAGACCGCGAAGATTCCTGCGGCGAGGCCGAGCGGACCGGGCACCACCAAGTCGAGCAAGAGCCCTGCGGCGAATCCGTTGCGAGCCCCGTATTCAGAACCACCCATGATTCCGCCAACCACAGCAGCGACGACCAGCAGATCGGGAGCGACACCGAAGGGTCGCAAATGGGCAAAGAGCGATACCTGGAGCGCAAGCAAGACAACGAGCACGGCAAATGACTTGACGCGCCTCATCGCAGAACGCCTTCTAGCTCTTCTTCACCCTCGAATTCGGTTCCCGGTTCGACCACGACCACGCTGACGAAGCGCAGGTCGGTCGGGTCCGCAGCCAGCTCCACGCGCAGAAGCTGGTTCGACGCTTCTTCGTTGTCGGTGGTGCCGACGACACGACCGATGACGAGGTTGGGCGGGAAGAGAGTCCGATCCGAGGCCGAGGTCGTCACCGGGTCGTCGATCTCGATCTCGGCGCGGGTCCCAATACCTTGTGGGATCTCGATGAATCGAGACGATCCTGTTCCGCGGGCAAGGCCGATCTCCCCGGCCACTTGGACACCCATCACGAACTCGTTGCTCGACACGAGTCGCACGGTCGAGTTTGTTCGATCCGCAGTTTCGACGCGGCCAACAACGCCTGCTGCGGTCACGACCGCCATGTCCTTTTGGACACCCTGCGACGTTCCAACGTCGATCTCGATGACACCGGAGGTGAAGTTGCCAACCTCGCCGGTGCGGACTTTGGCCAACAGGAGCGGATAACCGGCCGGGACTTCAAGGCCATTGATAGCAAGCAAAGCCTCGAAGTCCGCTCGGTTGACCCCCGACTGGACCAACTCGCCGCGCAACCGGTCGATCTCGGCGCGCAATTCGATGTTCTCGGCTTCGAGCTCGTCGAATTCGGTCGCGCCTTCCCATAGCCCGGTGATGGGCGACGCAATGCGCTCGCCCCCGGATCGGATCGGAGCCACGACTTCGCGGGCGCCGGTTTGGATTGTCGAGAGCGGACCGAAGTCCTGAAAGTCCAAAGTGATGAGCGTCGCGGCGGCCAGGAATATCAACCCAAGCGTCACGCGGCGACGTCCCGACTGCTGAGCCGCGACCATGCGTTATCTAGATGTTGCTCGAGCTGAACATGCCGCCCTGGTTCATGGTGTCGAGGCTCATTCCAGAGCCGAGGGCGACGGCGTCGAGCGGGTTATCAGCGATGAACACGGGCATGCCGGTCTCGTCCTTGATGCGCTCACGGAGACCGTGGAGTAGCGCTCCACCACCAGCGAGGCACACGCCTCGTTCCATGATGTCGGCTGCGAGTTCCGGGGGTGTTTGGTCGAGGGTCATCTTGACCGCATCGCAGATCGACGCGACCGGCTCGGCGAGAGCTTCGCGGATTTGCACGCTGGTCAAGGCAATCGTCTTTGGGAGACCGGTAACGAGGTCGCGACCGCGAATTTCAGCCTGGAGCTCACGTTCCATCGGCCATGCGGAGCCGAGCGCCTTCTTGATCTCTTCAGCAGTGCGATCGCCGACCGCAATGCTGTGTTCCTTCTTTGTGTACTGCAC